>CAYLSF010001116.1:0-2921 GCA_964385675.1 uncultured Saprospiraceae bacterium | reverse complement strand
GATTTTAATTGTTTTTTATGAAATAAATTGACATTAAAAATGTCTATAATTTCTACAAAATTAAACATTCTACAATAATACACCAAATGGACTTAAAAGTTCAGCAGAGTATTTAGATTAGTTTTTTGGGAGTGATTACTTTTAAAATTTGTAAAAAACAGGTATTTTTAAAATCTGAGAGGGTAAAGTAGTCTGCTAATCATATTCATATTATGAATACCACAATTATCTATCAAAATGTAGTATCAAGCCTTATTTTAATTTGTTTACTTATTTTAATCTTTCAAAACCATTATTTGTCTCCTACATCCTCTGTACCAAATATAAAACAAACAGGTCAAGCCATTTCTGTCGCTCATAAAAACACTAATTTCGGGTTAATCCCTCTAAATGAAGATGGTTCTATTAATGTTAGAATTATGGAGTCAGTAAGTCCAATGAAAGTAAGTATTGAAGATATTAATACTTGGGATGAACTTCACGTAGAAATTACTGGAATTGACACAAATGACGAACTAGAAACAACAATTGAATCCATTAGCTCTTTTGCCTTTTTTCATACAGCCCCTATTAGGGTAAAGGTTGAAGAGTAATAGGTGATTTATAAGAATTGACTTAATGTCGATGCTATCAGAGATATTATAGATTAATGGAAATATAGTTATTCTGATAATACCATAACATTCAAAGCATACAGCGAAACTTAGAAATTATGATTTAAGTGATGCTGTATGCTTTCCTATTGAAATAGCTAAAAAATAAGAATTGGTAATACGTCTTCTATTATCCAAGACTCCTGAATAAAAAACTAGATTTTCATCTACTAAAAATTACCCTAAAGCCTCAACTATTTACACCTTCAGTCCTTTATATTTTACAGCATAAAAGCATAGTAAAACTTTTAAAACCGTTCAATTACACAATATGAAGCACTTAATAATATTGATATTTGCCTGTTTATTAGCTGTAAATATAGATGCACAAAAGATTAAGATAAAAAAAGGAGTTGTCTATGTAGATAAGGTAGCATATTATAAAACAGATTGTCATGGATTCCTGATTGATAACTGTATTTTTTCTTCTCTTAGAGGTGATGAGGTATTACTGACTATTAATTTTGAGTATATCCGAAATAAAGGAGATGATTTTTATGTCTGTGAAATCATATTTAATAATTCCCTTTTTTTGAGCGGAAAGGATTACAAGGCACAAGTAAAAATGGAAGAAGTGCGGTATCGACATCAAATTATTAGAGCCTTGTATAAATATAAAGTGATACAATTTGGACAATTAGATGAGTTAGGCGTTCAGAATTTTATTAATGTATATTCTACCGACTACATTAGTCAAGAAAAAAATAGAACTACACAAGATACAACAGCCAATAAAAAAGAGTATGGTTACCAAATCGTAGAGCGAAATATTACAAGACCACTTGTATTTTTTGGAAATATGATACAACAAGATCTGAGAGAAATTGGTACATATAAAATGGAGTTTTTTGATGAAAATAATGCTCAAAAACAGCGAATTAGTTTTTTACTCAACGACGGCACTTTAGTAGCAACAGCTATAATGGATCGATATACAAATGATAATCAATGTGCTCTATTTACGACTAAAGATAAAGAGCGTAGAACAATTACAGTAAATGGTCTATATACCAAACAGCGTGTGGAATTTTTGGCTAATTACTTAATTCAACGATATTATTTTTAGGATTAAGCTAGGAATAGTAATAAGTATTTTTGACTTAAAGATCTCAAATAGTATTTGGAAATAAATACTGTTTGAGGTCTTTTTATTTGAAGTAATAATTATTTAAAGCGCTATCATAAGTTTTGTAATTATAGATTCAATAATAAATTTGTTTAAATCTTGTTTACTTAAAATTAATTGTATAAATTTGTTGTGTAGCATAGAATAGCATAGCACAAGAAACTATACTACTACTAATTATATACTCGATGACGATATTTGAAAAGATACAGGATTTAGAGCAAGTAAATGCATTCTCCAAACACGAGCAAATCATTAAGGGAATCATTGATTCCATAGATGACAAAGTATTGGAGAAAGGACATCAGCTACCTTCTGTTAATCAAATGGTGAGTCAATTAGGATTTGCTCGTAAGACAATTGTAAAAGCTTACGATGAATTAAAAGATAGAGGTATTATAGAGTCCCGAAAACGTTTGGGATATTTTGTGTTAAATGATGCGACAGAACAAATTGTGAAAGTTGCCTTATTGATTTATGCTTTCCATCCTTTTCAAGAAATGTTCTATAATGCATTTAGAGAAGGACTAGGTGAAAACATACAAGTAGATGTATTTTTTCATCATAGTAATATGGAAGTGTTTGAGACCATGATTGGTAACATTAGAGGGAAATATGGAATGTATGTAATTGCCCCCATTCCAAATCCAAATTCAAAGAAAATTTTAGATACACTACCGAGACATAAATTATTACTAGTAGATAGATACGAGGAATTAGATGGTGAGTTTTCACATATCACACAGGAATTTGAGATAGCAACTTATATGGCGTTAAAAGAATTAATAGAACCAATTCGTCAGTATGATGATTTAACGTTATTCTTTTTGCCAAATTCAGATTATCCCGCTGAAGTGAAAAGAGCTTTTGAGCGATTTTTGCAAGATTTTAATATTAAGGGTACTGTTGAACGAAACTATATACCTGATTCTGTTAAAAAAGGAAAAGCATACTTTACAATAGGAGATAGCGATCTTTGGAAAATACTGAAGGATTGTAAGAAAAAAGGATTAAGAGTAGGAACAGAAGTGGGAATTTTGTCTAATAACAATAGTCCTGTAAAGGAAATTGTCTTTGATGGAATAACCACACTTTCAACAGACTTTGAAGTTATGGGGTATCAAGCGGCAGAATTTATACTG
>CAYLSF010001115.1:0-2930 GCA_964385675.1 uncultured Saprospiraceae bacterium | reverse complement strand
GTGTAAAACCATTCGCTCCCCACTCAATATCCCAAACCGTAGCCGTACCATTTTCTGTCCAACCTAAATCTGCACTTGTAGCTGTAATATTATTAGCTGTTAAGCTAGAAGGTGCAAAACAAGAAGGCGGAGCAGTTACATTTAAAGTATAATCTTCAAAAGCTGCCCAAGTACCCGTGTAACAAGGATTAGAAGGAGGTGTAGAACCTAAACCACTATCTGAACCACCTATTCTAATACGGTGATTACCTAAGCTCGCTGTAGCCGGAATAGCTAAAGTAGCATTGAAAGTTGTAGGATTCGCACTAGCTGACTCTCCAAGATAAAATTGTTCTCCAGCATCATCAAAGTCTAAGTCATCGTTCCAATCTACCCAAGCCCAAAGAAAGTAGGTAAAGCCTGTTGCTAATGTAATATCAATATTCATTGTAGTACCCTGACCAGCACTCGCTATCATAGCCGTATAATTACCATAATTACCCGTTTCTGCACCCGTAGTATTATTAATCCCCCCCATAGTAACATTGGTAATACCACTACCATCTACTGATGTAGGGGCAGGTGTACAATATCCAGTAAAAAAGCTGTAAGGTCCAGCCCATGTACTTGTTCCAGAACCACCACAATCCGCTCTTACATAAAAATCATAGGTGGTTTCTGCGGTCAATCCTGTTAAGGCGTACGGATTCGTCATTGTACCCGTCACCATCGTTCCAGTTCCTTGTGTAAAGCCTGTTGCTCCCCACTCAAGATCCCAAACAGTAGCTGTACCATTTTCTGTCCAACCTAAGTCAGCACTTGTAAATGTAATATTTGTAGCCGTTAATGCTGAGGGCGCTAGGCAAGAAGGAGTCTCTTCAACAACCACTTCATCAAGCATTAAATCTTGGTCATAAGTAGCTATACCAGTTCCACCTATTGCTGCACCACCTTCTTGTGCTGAAAATCTAAATTGAACTAAACTTCCACTAAAGGTATAAGCAGCAACATTAAATGCATATTTAGTCCAGCCTGCTGGAGTAAGTGCGTCTATAACAGTAACATTTACCCAATTACTACCATCCCAATAGTCTACAATCAACCTATTATAAGGAGAGAAAGAAATATTGGTCGTTTGAGAATTATAAAAGAAAGTCAATCTTGGATTAGTAAGACCTGATACATCTATCATTGGTGTGATTAAGGCAGTTGTATCAGGATCATCACTAAAGTCTATATTAGCATACTCTCCTGAGTTACCCGACGCATCAAGTCTAACTGAACTTGAACCAAAGTCTACAGGAGTTCCAAACTCCCAAGCGTCACCGTTAGAAACGGATGATTGTGACCAACAATTTGGTAACGAATTAGTCGAAAATGTTTCAGAAAAAGGTGCTACAGGAATAACACAAGCTGTAATAAATGTATATGGCACACTATAAATAGAAGAACTACCACTGCAATTTGCACGAACATATACATCATAAATTGTACTCCCCATCAAACCAGAAGCCATAGCTGAAGTGGAAGCGGTATTTCCATTAGCCACTACACCTGTTCCTTGTGCATTTCCCGCGGGTACTACTTCCCAATCATAAGTAGTCGCACATACATCCGACCATGTAATTGTTCCACTACTTGAGGTTACTGCAGAAACAGAACTAACAGCAGGTGCAATACAGGCAGACGAATTATATACTGTAATATCGTCAATCGCCATATCAGACCTAAAATCAGTACCAGTTGTCCCCGTAATTCTAAATTTAATATTTGCCATACCAGCATAAGTACAAAGAGAAACTTCTGCTTTACTATATGAAGCTCCATTTGTTGTATGCTGTTGCCCACTAATCGCCCAAATAGGAGCAGACCAAGTTGTACCTCCATCAGAAGAAACTGTTACTTCGATGCTTCCCATATCAGAACCATACATATGGTAATAGAAATCCAAGGCAGGAGTAGTCAAAGCTGTAAAGTCAAAAGTAGGTGACTCAAGAATAGCAACTTGATTGAAGCAAGTAGTTGCTTCCGTGTAAAGATATTTACCCGCTGCTGTCCCTAATGTATTATCTACAGAAGGACCAGTACCACCTGAACCAGTACCACCAATATCGACTGCCCAATCTTTATCATCAGTAGTTAAGTTAGTAAAATCACCACCTAAAGTACAGGTAGAGGTGCAACTTGTACCACAGGTACCCTCACTTTCAAAGTCTTCGGTATAAGGGAAGACCGTAATTTGAGCATCAGCACTCCCCACCCAAAGGAATGCTATTAATGCCATGATACATTTTAAGTAAAAAGGTTTCATAGAAGTTTTGTTTAGTAAAAAATTAAAGTGAAATTTTTTTAGCTTTCAATATATGCAGTAGTATCCCATCCTAAATTGGATAGACTATAAAGCATGAGAACTTTATCCAATTGAGATAAGACACACTCTTACTAGTGTAATTTGATGAGTATATTAAATATTGATTATAAGTGGATTAATTTCAAATTTGATACAAATAGCTCAAATTAATCCATATTAAATCAGTAATCTTCATTCCTATTAAACAGAATGACAGGAGGTAAATAGATTTTACATTTAAGATAATTTATACAAGCACGTGATGTTTTCATAATCATACATTTTATATAAGTAAATTGACAAATTAAATCCTGAACCTAGTACTGAGTTTTTAAACCTCAAAAGGCTTAAAACTATTATTAGAGATTAATCTTTGAATTGAAGAAGTGAATATGATGTGATATAATTTAATTAATAAACTATAGGTATCTTAAAGAACATTATATACCTATGTTCATATATTAATTTATGAAGTTGTTTAATAATTCGTGATAAAATGATTAGTAACTGCTTGATAGTCAGGACGAAGCTCATTTTTATTTTCGTAGCCAATCCCGATAGCTATCGGATTAGCGTCAAGGAGATAGTAATAAGTTTTTTA
>CAYLSF010001114.1:0-2936 GCA_964385675.1 uncultured Saprospiraceae bacterium | reverse complement strand
AATTATCAAATCTTACTCAGTTGTTTCAAAAAATCATCTTTCTTTCTTCGGGCAACGTCAATGCTAGAACCATCAGACATCACAACATAACCACCCGAACCTTTATAATATTTTTCAATGTAATGCAAATTTATCAAATGCGAGCGATGAACCCTAAAAAACTCATGTCCGCCCAATAAAGATTCAAATTCTTTGATTTTTCGAGTCGCAATGATAGTCTTTTTATGGAGTAGTAAAACATTGGTATAGCTTCCTGCGGCTTCACAACGCAAAATATCACTAACTTTTATAAAAATAAGACCATCTAAAGTCGGCAACCCAATTTTATGATCTTGTGTATTTGAACTTTTTAAATTTTCTAAAAAGTAGGAGAAGTTTGGATTTCTGTGCTGTTTATTATGCTTTTGAATTATTTTTTGAATAGCAATTTTTAATTCTTCTACGTCTATGGGTTTTAAAAGATAATCTAAAGCACAAAACTTAATAGCCCTTAGAGCATATTGATCAAATGCAGTTGTAAAAATAACTTCAAATGTAGGATTTGGGAATAACTTTAAGAGTTCAAAACCATTTTTATGTGGCATTTCTATGTCTAATAAAATTAAATCGGGTTGATGTGTTAAGATTAACGGGCAGGCAGCATCAACGGAATTAGCTTGCCCAACAACTTGTATTTCTGGGCAATGTGATGTCAAAAGCTCAGCGAGTAAAGCCTGACTTTTTAGCACATCATCTACAATTATGGTCTTTATCATTATTTATTTGAATGGTTATAAGAATGGGTAAGTTATTACTCTATATTTCAAAAATGAAATACAAATATCAAGTTCAAAATAATACTGCGGAGAATTATTTTGAACTTGAGCTTGATACTCGTATTTGAACTTTTAACTATTCTGTAGGGTGATCCAAATCAAAGTTATCACTTAAATGATCATCAGGTGTAGGGTATTCATGCTGTTTGAAATCAAACGGAGGTGCAATACCTTTTGAAGTAGCAGTTCTAGATTGTAAACCACCAGGATCGAAAGAATTATGTTCATCCGAGATAATTCCTTTTTGCAAATAAGCCTTTGTCCGTTGAGCACGATGAGCAGCATCAGTCATAGGATGTCTGCCATAAGTTTCTCTTATTTTCAAATAAGCACTAATTAATCTACGTTCTTTATCGGTATCCCAATTAGATTGACCATTTTCTCCAATTTCAGCCATTGCCAAAGCTACACAAGGTACTACAAAGCCAGGTCGATTGACGTGATTATCCACTAACAATGCTACGCCATACTCAGAAGTAATGGCTTCTGATAATTTAAAAGGAAAAACGTGTTTGCTAGACGCAGGCGTATATTTATTAGGCATGTTTTCTTTCCAATAAAATTGTCTTAAACGTTCTAAAGCATGAACCGTTTCTAACCCTTTGATTTTGATATTAAACCCACTATTTCGGAAGACAAAACACCAAGGCAATTGTCGGAATTGATTTTTATCTTTTGGTGATTTAATCAATTGACCATTATAACGCATAAATCCTTGTGTCTTACTTGTTGTCTGTTCATCTATATCTAAACCATATTTACCGAAATATTGCTCAAATAATTCTGGTTCATTTTCTTTGATACGCCTCATTAATCCTACAAGTTCTCCTTTGTTGCTATCCTGCCCTAGCGTCCATTGAAACATTCCAAAAGTCATAAAGGAATTATCATAAGTATTGATCGCATCTAAGTTACCTTCATTTTCCGATACAGCTAGCATCATGTTAACACAAGAATCACTGATTTCATATTCCTCTAAAATTTCTTTATGCTCATTTAGGAAATTTTTTAATTTTTGAGTCCCCGTAAAATAATACCCTTTTTTATAAGTCTTAAAATCCAAATTAGCATTGCCATCAGATACCACATAACGGCTTCCTTTTTTAGTGATAGATAACCCTAGGGTTGCATCTACTGTACTTGAAACCGCTTCCCATTTATCCCCCATGCCTGATACATAAGGTGTTAACATTTTTTTTGCTAGTTCAGATGTTAATTGTTCCCCATCAGAGGTTATACCTTCTTTTGTTGCAAATGCTTTTACTGCATTAGTAGAACTTCCTCCATATCCTCCGTCTGCACCATACTTATCCCAATTTAGTTCGGCTCCATATCCCATTTCATTCAATACAATTTGCATCGCTTTAATGCTAGAAGCATCTTTTGAGCCTCTAGTAAATGTACTTTCCACTTTGTCTTCATCAATAGCTTTTTTGATTATTCGAAGACTAGCCGCTACAGTATTTAATGTTACCATTCGTTTTCCTGCTATCTCAGATACGGATGAACCGTCACCTTCCATATTGTTTTTAGCTAAAAAGGCAGATACTGCTGCTGTAGTGCTACCGCCATAATCTCCATCATCATGGAATTTATCCCAATTTAATTGATCGCCATATCCAATATTGTGTAAGACATTTTGTAGAGCTTGTACAGAGGATTTTGCAGTTGATTTTTTTACTAATTCGCCAATCTTTCCAGTATTGACAATGGCATTAAATGTTTTCGTGTAACTCATAAAATTTTTTGGTTTTAATTGTACATTGAGAATAAGTTCTAAAAATGATGTTGTGTAATTTTATGGAGTATTAGATTTGATATGGAACTGAGACTTGTATCTTATTCCAATACGATAACCGATTTACACTTAGTTTTTAGAAGTTTACAATAAATATCGCTTAAATTGAGTGAATTAAAAAATGAATATCTTAAAATATTCTAGTTTGGTATCAAATAGCCCAATTACCGTATCCTAAGATTTTAACAACAAAAAAAGCTATCCATGGTACAAAAATACTGATAAGCATAATCCAATAATAAACCGAATCAATTTTTGACTTTTCAAATAACTCTGCTAATCTTGCTATAACTAAAATAGCAAAGCAGATGATAGATATGATG
>CAYLSF010001113.1:0-2937 GCA_964385675.1 uncultured Saprospiraceae bacterium | reverse complement strand
ATTTCATCTTAAAGGTAGTTAAAATTTGAGATGAAATTATACACTTGTCATTATTTCATCTTAAAGGTAGTTAAAATTTGTTAAAATGGATCATTTTCGTTTAAAAAAGACGAAGCCATTTTTGCTATGTACTTTCGTGAGCTGAGGCATAACTTCTAATTCATGGGCTTTATGAATCTTACAAACGACATAAACGGGTTTATCCACTTTTCCATTTAACAACCAATTTTTATCAAAACTCCTAGTGTCTGTAACGGGGCGTTTTTTAGCATAAAAAAGATGAGCATAGGTTTTAAAGCCATGCGAAAAAATATAACAATCTTCTGCTGCTTTGCTTTCATAAAATTCAATAGCGGCTCGTTGAGAATAACCCTCAATGTTATTGATAAAAAATACCATTCCTAACATAATGAAAATGGCAGTTCCTATAAATAGGACTTGAAAACTTTTAATAGATGGCAATCGAGTAACGGCTATAAAAAATACAATTAAAACCAATAAATAAAATATACTTGGAATTACTTCAATACCCGTCCAAACTACTGCTGCATCCAAATTCGCCATGGCAAAAGGATCTTTTTCCAGTAAAGGGCGGATTAAATCTAAATTTTGTCCCACAAAAGGAGCGATGAAAGTTATGATGACCAAAAGCCCACCTAAAAAAGCAACCCCTCCTTTCATCCATTTATTGAAATCAATCCTATCTGTTATGATGTAATGAATCGTTAGACTTGCTAAAAATGTAAGAGGAAAATAACATAGAGAAGAATAATGAATAATCTTAGACTGTACGATACTAAATAATATCAATACCACCCAGAATAAAATCATCATCCAAAGGGTAAAATCTCTTTGATATTTGTAAGGAGGTCGAGGTAATTTCCAAAAGGCTTGAATAGCAAAAATAGAAGCGGGGAAACACCCTATCAGTAAGACGATAAAATGAAAACCAAAAAATCCACGATGCCCAGCATCGGGTGTGCTAAATAGTCTAATTTGATAGGTGATAAACTCCTCTACTAACCAAGTTCCATTATTGATAGTCTCTACTCCAAACCATATTAACGTCACTAAAAATGCCATAAAAGTAAGAAACAGGAAATTTATGACGCTCACATACATCCGAAACTGTTGACCTACCCAATAAATAAATAATGTTAGCCCTAAGATTAGATATGCCACAGGTCCTTTTGTCATGATGGCTAACCCTATAAAAAGCCCACTAATCATAAAATACCACCATTGATTATTGCTTAGGAGTGTTGCCTTTAGTTTTTCTCGTTTCCAGTATCCTAATATAAAGAAGTATATACCTCCAAAAATAAAGAGGTTGAAAAAGGGATCAATAATTCCTGATTTGAAATATAGAAAAGGCAAGATAGAACCAAAGTAAACAATACCCCATGTAAAGCCAAACGCCTTTCCATACAGTCGTTTACCTATATCATAAATAAACAATAGCGTTAATACACCACATATCGCATTGGGGAATCGAGCTGCAAATTCTCCAATGCCAAATAGCTTCATGGCAGCTACTTGAAACCATAAGAATAAAGGTGGTTTTTCCCAAAAAGGCTCATAATTGATATAAATACGCATATATTCCCCTAAAGCAATCATCTCTCGACTCACTTCTGCGAAGTTGATTTCATCCCAATCAAAGAGATGTACCCCTCCTAAAAAAGGAATGTAAAATAGAATTGCTAAAAAAAGGAGAATAAGTCGGTAACGCATGATTTAAAGTTCAATTCTGATATATCAATTTTATTAATTGCAAATTAACAATTAACAATTAACAATTAATAAATTTCATCCTTAGTTTTGCAACTTCAATTATCTAATTTCAATTCACATTATGATTCATATACTCGATTTAAGATTTCAAGGATTTCCGTTAGCCATTGCAGCTTTTCTTGTAGAAACCAATGACGGTTTAGTTTTATTAGAAACAGGGCCCTATTCTACTTATCCAATATTATGTCAAGAAGTAGAGGCAAAAGGTTTTGATATAAAAGATATTAAACATGTCTTTCTAACACATATTCATTTTGATCATGCTGGGGCAGCTTGGGCATTTGCTAAAGAAGGGGCTACTGTTTATTTACATCCTTTTGGTAAAAAACACATGGCAGATCCATCAAAACTTGTCAATTCTGCCAAAAGAATCTATAAAGATAAGATGGATACATTATGGGGAACTTTAGAACCCATTGCAGAAGATAAATTACGCACAGTAGAACACGGAGAATCCATTACCATAGGAGAAACAACTTTTACAGGATGGCACACTCCTGGACATGCGGTACATCATATTGCCTGGCAAATTGGAGATGAACTTATAGCAGGAGATGTAGCTGGTGTGAAAATTAATGGAGGCATGACTGTAGCACCTTGCCCTCCTCCCGATATTCATATTGAAGATTGGCACACATCTATTGAATTGCTTAAAACCCTAAATTTAAGTGCATTATATCTAACACACTTTGGGAAAGTCACTAATGTAAATCCACACTTAGACGAACTCAAAGTATTACTCACTAATTGGGCAAATTGGATAAAACCTTTTTATGTAGCACAAACGCCAATCGATGAAATTATTCCAAAATTTGTCGCTTATGTACATCAACAACTTGTTGATTATGGAGTAGATGAATTTGGTTTGCAACAATATGAAGCTGCTAATCCTGCTAATATGAGTGTAGCTGGTTTACTTCGTTATTGGAAAAAATATGGTAATATTCAATTACCATGATGCCTTAAAGACAAGTTAATCAGAACCAATTTATTTCATGATTTGAAATGTTTTTTTATTAGACACTTGTTAATCAATACATTATATGTATTGAAATATTTGTAAATTAAACCAGTCAATTCTATTTTTTAGCATTGCTCATTATAAATTTATCTATTTCCGTTTATAGTTAAAAGACACAATCA
>CAYLSF010001112.1:0-2937 GCA_964385675.1 uncultured Saprospiraceae bacterium | reverse complement strand
ATATTACAGCTAAATTGGATGGTTACACACCAAAACAATGTGCATTAGCAGGAGCAAAGATGGCGTCTATTAAATTAGGTTTTTTAGGTCAAATGACTGAACCAATTAATAAAGATATTTTGTATAAAAATTTCTCTGTGTAACTCAGTGTTTCCTTAGGAATGATGATTAAATAAATGTGCATTCTTGAATAGAAAATTTTATTCGATATTTTGGCTTGAAAAAGTGAGTTTATCGGGCATAAATAAACTTTTTTCAAGTGAAAATAGCGGATAAAAGGAGCAATCAAGAGTGTATATTTATTTTGTTATCATTCCTTAGTGTTCTCCCGATAACTATCGGGAGTGTCCAAAAAAAAATTATGATAAATATTCAACAAGCCACCGAAATCGTCTTAGATAAAGCAAAACCATTTCCAACCGAACAAATACCTCTAGAACAAGCAACGGGTAGAATTTTAAAAGAAAACCTTAAAGCTGATAGGGATTTACCACCTTACAATAGAGTTACAATGGATGGCATTGCTATACAATATGCAGCTTATGCCAAAGGACAACGAAGTTTTCCAATAGAAAAAACGCAACCTGCGGGAAGTCCACAATCTACTTTAGACAATCCAAATAGCTGTATTGAAATCATGACAGGTGCCGTATTACCTAACAATACAGATACCATTATTCGATATGAAGACTTTGAAGTAAAAGATAAAATAGCAACGATACAGATTGATACGGTACAAGATGGACAAAATGTACACAACAAGGGGGAAGATAGAAAAGCAAATACAGTTGTTGTGCCTGTAAATACTCAATTAGTAGCACCAGAAATCGGATTAGCAGCGGCAACAGGTAAGACACATTTAATAGTAGCTCAATTGCCTAAAGTCGTTATTGTCTCCACAGGAGATGAATTAGTAAAAGTAAGCGATACACCCAAACCTTATCAAGTCCGTCAATCCAATTCATATATGCTTACAGCTTTATTATCAAAATATAAAGTACAAGCTAGTCAACTACATATTTTAGACGATGCGGAAGGAACTTATAATGCCTTAGCAAAATGTATTGAAGAATATGATGTTATTGTATTAAGCGGAGGGGTTTCTAAGGGGAAGTTTGATTATGTACCAGTAGCTTTGGAGCGTTTAGGGGTTCAAAAATTCTTTCATAGAGTAAAACAGCGACCAGGAAAACCTTTTTGGTTTGGTCAAAAAGAAGACACCACTATTTTCGCACTACCAGGAAATCCTGTATCTGCGTTTATGTGTGCAAATCGGTATCTTGTTCCCTGGATGCGAAAAGGTTTTGGTTTAGATCCATTAGATTACCAATATGCTATTTTAGATGCAAACTTTGAATTTAAACCTGATTTACAATATTTTCTCCAAGTTAAACTTACTTCAAATCCACAAGGACAACTCATTGCAACACCCTATGTAGGGAGAGGGTCTGGAGATTTTGCCAATCTAGTTCGAGCAGATGCCTTTATGGAATTGCCACAACAAAAAAGTGAATTCAAAAAAGGAGAAGTTTATCCAATATTGAAGTTTCGATAAAAATACAAAACCCTCTTGAAATCAAAGTTTCACGAGGGTTTTCCAATTAAGATTGAATTAACTGAAATTAGAAAATAATTCCTATCCCGATAGCTATCGGGACTAATTTTTAATTCTTAATTAATATTATCCGTGTTTTTGCTCAAAATCTTGCATCACATCTACAAGTACCTTCACACTCTCAATAGGCATCGCATTGTATATGGAAGCTCTAAAACCTCCTACTGAACGGTGACCTTTAACACCAGAAATATTTGCAGCAGTACAAGCTTCTAAAAATGCACCATTCAAGCTATCATCTTTCATTACAAAAGTAGCATTCATCAATGATCTGTCTTCTTTAGCTGCTGTACCTACGAACAAACCATTTCTATCTATCTCATTGTAAATTAAATCTGCTTTTTTCTGGTTTTTAACTTCCATTGCTTCCAGTCCACCTTGTGCAACTACCCATTCTAGAGTTAACAGACAAGTGTAAATTGGTAGTACCGGAGGCGTATTGAACGCAGAATCTTTCTTAATATGCGTATTATAATCTAACATTGTAGGAATTGTTCTCTCTACCTTTCCTAGTAGATTTTTATCCACCACAACCATTGTAGTACCTGCAGGCCCCATGTTTTTTTGAGCCCCTGCATAGATAACTCCGAATTTACTAGCATCAAAACGACGGCTAAAAATATCAGAAGACATATCACCTATCATAGGAACACTTACTTCAGGAAAATCTCTGAATTGCGTACCAAAAATTGTGTTATTACTTGTAAGGTGTAAATAAGCACTGTTATCAGGAATATTATAACCTTTAGGTATGTAATTATAGTTTGTATCGGCAGATGAAGCAACAACATCAACATTACCAAAAACCTTCGCTTCCTTAATTGCTTTCTTTGACCAAGCCCCTGTATCTACAAAACATGCAGTCTGATCATTTTGAAGAATATTCATAGCAGTCATAAAAAACTGACTACTCGCCCCACCCGACAAATACAATACTTCATAATTATCTCCAAGATTCAATAAATCTTTAACCAATTGACGGGCTTTTGATAAAATTGCCTTGAATTCTGCACTTCTATGAGAAATTTCTAAAATAGATAAGCCAATTTCATCTAAATCTAATGTAGCAGCAGCAGCCTTTTCAATCACACTTTGTGGTAATATAGCTGGCCCCGCACTAAAATTATGCTTTTTCATTGGTAAGTATTAATCGTAATTTTTGTAAAAGGCACAAAAATAGTGTATTTAAATCGCCTTTTCAAGTAGAAAAATTTATAAAATCCTTAAAAACAGGGAACTTTTTTAACTTAAAAACCATTACATCTTCGCTAATTGACTCGCATACAGGTTATTACTTATTTCAAAAAAATAATTAAGAGACT
>CAYLSF010001111.1:0-2950 GCA_964385675.1 uncultured Saprospiraceae bacterium | reverse complement strand
TATTTCTTAGTATATTTTTTGATTAAACACATGAATACAAAATTATCTTATGCGTCTGCCCTTAAAAGATACTATTCAAAGAATATTATTATTGTTTGTTGCACATTTCTGATATATGTAATTTTAAAAATTACAATACTGAGAGGCAGTACAAGTCCTTGGGATGAAAGAATTTTCTTTTAGAAGATAGGTGACTCTATTTATAAAAAATAGGGATTGGAAATAGTGTGATTTTATAAAAAAGTGAAAACTACCAAATTCAACAAAATAGGCTATAAAATTAAATAAAGGTATTACTATAGGCATAATTAAGTTCATAAAAAGGGTAAGAATATTCATAAACATACCGTCACTCAAAGGAGGAAGATTTCAAATTAAAATTAAATGTAATACTAAGGTAAGATTTTACATATTTAAAAAACATATAGAAAAAACTATTATTAAAATTATTACTTTCGGCAGTAATCAAAGGCATTTACTGTATTACATTTACAAAGTCAACACTGCCATAGCATCAACCTATTATGATATTTGGAGCACCAACAAAGCATCTTGCTTTGGTGGTATGCTATGTGTCAATAGCATATTTAACTAAAGCACAATCAATTCCACTAAATTATGTCGAGCAGCAACCAACAGTATTTATACAACAGACGAAGGAGCAGATTCAACTAGATGGCTTACTAAGCGAATCTGTGTGGCAAATCGCTGATAAAGCCAAAAATTTTGCTCAAAATTTTCCTTCAGATAGTATCTTAGCTACTCATGATACCGAAATACAGATGGCGTATGATAATGATTATTTATACATCGCTATCAAGTGTCATGCAGCAGGTAGTCAATTCATTACACCTTCATTACGAAGGGATTATGACTTCTTTGGCAATGATAATATTACACTACTATTCGATACTTATAATGATCGACAAAATGCTTTAGTATTTGGTATTAATCCCTATGGTGTGCGACGAGAAGCCACAATAGCCAACGCAGGTCAGCAAGGGGATGATTTTGACGATTCTTGGGATAATAAGTGGGATGGTGCAGCACAAATACATGGTAACTCTTGGACAGCAGAATTAGCGATTCCTTTTAAAACCCTCCGCTATAAAGCAGGTTCTACTCATTGGCGATTTAATGCCTATCGATATGATACACAAGATAATGAAATTTCATCTTGGATAAGTATTCCTAGTAATCGTTTTACGATTGATTTAGGGTTTATGGGAAATATGGAGTGGGAAAAGCCATTGACCAATAAAGGGGTAAATATTTCCATCATTCCTTATGTATCTGGAATTTTAGAGCGAGATCTTGAAGATCCATCACAAACGACTCCTATCAATAACTATGCAGCAGGGGCTGATGCTAAAATTGGAATTAATGCAGGTCTAAATTTAGACTTAACGTATAATCCTGATTTCTCTCAAGTAGAAGTGGATCAACAGGTAACGAATTTAAGTCGGTTTGAATTAATCTTTCCAGAGCGGAGACAGTTTTTTTTAGAAAATGCAGACTTATTTAGCACTTTTGGTGCAAACCGATTGAATCCATTTTTTTCAAGAAGAATTGGGATTAGTTTTGATTCTACTGCAGGTCAAAACATACAAAATCAAATCACTTATGGAGTAAGATTAAGTGGTAAAATCAATGAACGCTTACGCATAGGGTTACTCAATATGCAGACTGCGGAGCAAGTTGAAAATAATCTTCCTAGCTTTAATTATACAGTAGCCGTAGCGGAGCAAAGGATACAACAGACTTCCACAATAAGAGCTATCGCTGTTAATAAACAAGCCACCAACGCTGATAACTTCACAGGTGCATTTAATGAATATAATCGAACTTTAGGGTTAGAATATCGACTTAACTCAAGAGATAATCGGTGGACAATGCGCTCCTCTTATCAACGTACCTTTACACCAAATCTAACTGATTATAGAGATGCTCATATTACTCAAGTTATTTACAATAGGCGGAAATACCGCTTAGAATGGCTACACTTTTTCACAGGAGCTAACTATAATCCAGAAGTTGGCTTTGCTCCTCGTAAAGACATTTTATTGTTAAGCCCTGAGGGGTCTATTAATTTCTTTCCTAAAAATGCTAAAATAGGTCAACATACCGTTGGTTTTGATGCTTCTATCTTCCTAAAATTAGGAAATGATAATAATACGATTATATCTGATTATGGCTTACAAGAATACAATATTGAAACTTTCTGGAATATCCGATTTGCCAATTCTTCCAATTTTAGGTTAACGACAACCTATACGGATTTAACCTTATTAAATGATTTCGACCCTACTCGATTACAAGCCGATAGCATCTTTTTAGCAGCAGGTGTCAATTATCGTTTTGCTGATCTTAACCTAAATTTTAGCTCAGACCAACGCAAAGCATTTAGTTATTCAATCGCTCCTTTCCTTGGGAATTTTTATAATGGCTTTCGTACAGGAATTTCTGGTACATTTTCTTTACGCTATCAACCTTATGGATTTTTCTCCTTAGCCTATGAATACAACTATATTAAATTACAAGAACCGTTTGAACCCGTTAATCTTTTCCTCATTGGACCAAGAGTAGATTATACCTTCTCTAAAAAGTTATTTTTAACGGCTTTCTTTCAATATAATAGTCAGTTGGATAATGTAAATATAAATGCTAGACTTCAATGGCGATTCAAACCTGTTTCTGATTTATATTTAGTCTTTACCAATAATTATCATACGCCTAATTTAAATTCATGGATGAATAGAAATTATGCCTTGGTACTTAAAATTAGTTATTGGTTAAATATTTAAAAAATATTTTGATAATTATATCACAGTATGAAAAAAACATCATATATTTGCACTCGCTAAAAAACAAAGGTTTAATTAGCTAATTTTTATAACTAAATTTGAAATATTTCTAGCTATTTTTTATTCAAAAAAAGTTTGGTCAAATA
>CAYLSF010001110.1:0-2952 GCA_964385675.1 uncultured Saprospiraceae bacterium | reverse complement strand
ATAAAAGCCTCTGTTCAAATCAAAAAAGCTAGTCTCTCATGAGGAACTAGCTTTTTATTAAATATAAAACTATCGAATTCCGATAGCTATCGGTACGAAAGTCAAATTACTTTGTAATGACTAATTTACGACTTACCATACCGGTCTCCGCTAAAACATTAACAATATAAACACCAGGTGTTAAGTCTCCAGTTTCTAATTCATAGTTAGTAACGCCACTTTGGAATGGAATACTTTGAATATTCTTTACGACTTGACCTGCTATGTTGTAAACAGTAACAGCTGCTTCAAAAGATTTATTCGTTCCTACCTCTAAAATAACAGATTGACCACTAGATGCTATATTAGGACGTAGTGTAATCTCTTCTAATCCTTGAATATCCTGTACCGCAGTAGGCCAGTCATTTGTAGTAAAACGACGGTTTGCACTAAAACCATTACATAAAGAAACTTCATTAAATGCCATTACTCTCCAAAAATAGGTTCTATTTGGGTCTAAATTAGTCAATGTAACCGAAGAACTATTAACGATATCTTCATACACCATAGTAGCATTAGTAAAAGAAGCAGTAAGAGCTACCTGTACTAAATACCCACTTGCATCAGTATAATCATCCCAATTTAAAGTTACATTATCGAAGTTAGCTGGCATTCCTTGATTCGCTGGAGCAACTAAAGTAGGTGTACCCGAAATAGCTACCGTAGATGTTGGAGGGTTGTTAGTTAAATAATTTCTAGTAACACTTTGTAAGTCTGCCGCTACTATGTTTTCTTGCGTAGCAGAAAAAGAATTAACACAGTTATCGCTGAAATAACTCATGATATTAGTCTCATCTGGAGATACAGGCGCACCTGTTGGATCTACACCATTACCATTATACGTACAACCATTACCATTAGTGAATCCAAAATTATAATCAGGAGGTGTATCACATACAAAGTCACCAGCATTTGCACAGTTACTTCCATCTGCTAATTCAACAGCAATACCCGAACCGCCACCAATAAAGCTAGGTGGCAAATTAGAAGGACCATAAGAAGAACCATTGCCATCATAGTTGTGATAAGGTGTACCTTCCCAACCATTGTGTGGATGTGCTAATGAAAAGAAGTGTCCTGCTTCGTGTGATAAGGTCATTGAATTAGGATTAGCTTCTGCATTACGCATGGCTAATACATCAATTGTAGGGCTGTAATACCCTAAAATAGTACCTACAGTACTTCCACTTGTTACTAAGTTACCACACATAAAAATATTGATGGCGTTATTAACCTTACGAATTGCCATTTGTGTTCTAGCACCATTAACATTCGAGTGATTATATACAACATCATTATCAAACTCATTCATGTTACTACCTGAAAGATAGAATTGAATATCTTGAGGAGCATATACATTATTGAGCTTACAAAGCATTTGAAATACACTATACTTCCCAACTTTTTCTTGACCATTTCCAGCAACTGTTCCTACAATATGTATTCTTACAGGAACATATGTCGTCATACCACTTCTTGAAAAATTGGCATCTTTAATTGCCTGAATATTACGTTTTAAACGTTCCTCCATCTGAAGGTCGAAATCTGTACCACAAGGATTATTTTGAGCACTAACTAAGAAAGGTAATGCTACTAATATCACACAAAGTACGTTTAGTAATTGCTTCATATTTAATTATTTAGTATGTATTTTTTAAAGGATGAATAGAATAAGTACCAAATCAAATAAAGATGAGGATAGTTTTACAAAATTAATCAAAAAAAATTTGGTCATTTGTCCAATAACCGTCAATTATTTGTCAGTCGGTAAGTGTAATAAACTAATTTTCTATATTTTTGCACGAAATTACAAATCTAAATTATAAAACTTAAATGAGTTGATGAATAGGTTGTGCATTTTAGTTAAAATTTTAACGTTTTAAACTTTATAAATGTGTAGAATAATTCTCAATAATTAGAAAAACAATACTCAATATTTATTCTAATGCCGATTCACAACTCCCAATAAACTTATAATATGAGTAAAGTAACCGTAGTAGGTGCTGGTAATGTTGGAGGTACTTGTGCCAATGTTTTAGCACATCAAGACATTGTAGAAGAAGTCGTATTATTGGATATTAGAGGAGATTACGCTAAAGGTAAAGCTTTAGATTCTTGGCAACAAGCCCCTATTGATTACTACAGTACTAAGATTACAGGTACAGGAGATTATGCTGATACAGCAAATTCTGATATTGTTGTAATTACTGCAGGTATCCCTCGTCGTCCAGGAATGAGTCGTGATGATTTGATTTCAACTAATGCTAAAATCGTTACTTCTGTAACTAAATCTATTTTAGAGCATTCTGATAACCCAATTATCATTGTGGTTTCTAATCCACTAGATGTAATGACTTATGCTGCATTCAAAGCTTCTGGCTTACCAAAAACAAGAGTATTTGGTATGGCAGGTATTTTGGATACGGCTCGTTATCGTGCGTTTTTAGCTTCTGCATTAAATGTATCACCAAAAGATTTCCAAGCTGTATTGATGGGGGGACATGGGGATACTATGGTTCCACTTCCTCGTTACACGACTGTTGCAGGTATTCCTGTTACAGAAATGATTGATGAAGAAACCTTAAATGCAATCGTAGAAAGAACGAAAAAAGGTGGAGGGGAGTTAGTAGGACTTATGGGTACTTCTGCATGGTATGCACCGGGTGCTGCAGCAGCTCAAATGGTAGGTGCTATCATGAGAAATGAAAACAGAATTTTCCCTTGCTGTGCAAAATTAGAAGGTGAATATGGTTTGGATGATATTTTCTTAGGTGTACCTGTAAAATTAGGTAGAGAAGGTATTGTAGATTTATTAGAGTTGAAATTGAATGATGACGAAAAAGCATTATTGTACAAATCTGCGGATCACGTTCGCAATGTAATGGATAAGTTCAATGGAATGGGATTATCTTA
>CAYLSF010001109.1:0-2959 GCA_964385675.1 uncultured Saprospiraceae bacterium | reverse complement strand
AAGATTTATGCCCCGATAGCTTCCCGTACAGTAATCGGGAGGGATGATTGATGATTTTTTAGGATCAATTATTCAAAGAAGAAATTAGTGAATTGGTAATTCAACTCAGTCGTTTGATTCACCAAACTCCTTCTTTAATTTATAGCTTGTACTCAACTTGATTGGGTGGTGAAATAATAAACTCCTAATTTTCAAGGTGTTAAGTTTTTAAACATACTCTCAACTTCTGTTGACTATGAGGTTAAAATATTTGAAGATTAAATTTAATGTAAATGAATCGATTGATTTTTATTATGATGTTTTTTTGCGGAATGATAAGTTGTGAAAATGCATCAGAACCATCGGAAACAAATGCCGATAGGCAAGTGGTAGAAAACACGACTACAGTAGAAAGTAATCAACAGGCGTCTGAAACCAATCAAGTTACACAACGAGCAAATAGTGATATATCTGAAGTTGCATTTATCAACACAAGCGGATCGTACAGTGAAGCCGAAAGTCAAAAATATGGTAATTCAAAAGGAGATAATTTAGCAATAGAAGATATTTTTGCCGAACTCGTGGGATGTACAGAAACCTATGAAAAGCAAGGTCAACGCCTTCCAATGGATTGTTATGGTAAAACCTATAATAGGTGGGATAACCAACTGAATCAATATTATAAGTTAGCTATGTCAACTTCACCGAATGATGATGCAAGGGGTGCTTTAAAAACAGCACAACGGAGTTGGCTAAAATTTAGAGATGCTGAGTTTGATTTTATGAATGCTTATTATCAAAGTTTAGAAGATGATGATGAAATAACTTATATGTCGAGAGTCAGTGCCAATATTATGAATATTAAGCTAGTAAAGTACCGTGCAATTGATTTGTTAAGGTGGCCAAATTTGGATGTACCACGCATTATAAAACATCCAAAATACGGTCGAATTAATGATGATTATAGTACGCACAAGGATAGAAATGCGACTTATACGCATTGTAAAGATGTCTCAACTGCTGCAAGGGGGATGTGTATGGAGGAAGCTACTGCAATCAATGAGAAATTGATGAATGAATATTATGATAAGCTAATGGGTAAGCTAAATCGTGAGCATCAAACTCAACTAAAAGCTACCCAAACGGCATGGTATAAATTTAAAGAAGATGAATCAGTCGCATTACAGAAAGCAGAAGTTGGTTATCGATATTATACTGAAGCTATAGCAGACATGGTGTTTAAAAGAGCCATTACACTGGAGCAGTTTACCTTGTATTTAGGTAATTATCAATAACGCGAGTTTAACCTAGTTTCCCAAACTTTTCAAAAGCTTGGGAAACTTTGCTTTTATCCCGAAAATATCCAGTATGTAATAAGTTTTTATGTTCCATTCTTTCGATGCTATATCGTAATTTTTGAAGTTGATTAAATAGGTGTAAAAGTAAAAATTAAGCGCTTTGAACTTCTAAAAAAATCAAGAAACTCAATTATTTCCCTCCTTCATTCAATATCTGTCTATTTTCCTATTTTTACAGGAATGAATAAATCGCTTCTCTACATACTTTGTTACCTATTATTAACTTTCCATGCCTTCGGACAAGATGAATATTTATTTAATATGCGTCAGTTGGGGGTAGAAGATGGTATGTTGGGGCGAAGAGTGACTGGAATGGTTCAAGATGATGATGGATTTATGTGGTTGAGTACAAATGAGGGCTTGAATCGCTTCGACGGTTATCTGTTTGAACATTTTACAAAATCAACACATGGCCTAAACTCTAATAATATTAGTAATATCAGTATTGATGATGTAGGCGATATTTGGATAAACTATATCATTGATAATTTTATTATGCCCGAAACTCAAATCTTGCGTCCGTCAACAGGTGAAATTTTCTCATTAAAAGAGAAGTTGGGGAAATTGTATAAAGAAGAATATCGTCAATTGAGAGTCACTAATCCGTTGAGTATTCGGCAGATAGTTTTGGGTGTGCCAAATGACCTTAACCGTTTGATTTATCAAAATAATCAATTATTTCCATTCAAATTTGCTAAAAAAGATAAAGTAATTCATTCCTCAAATATAGATGAAATATGGATTACTAATCGTCGCAAGACTTCAATACTGAAGTATGATGTGCATGGACAAGTATTGGATAGTATGCCATTAAATTCATCGTGGAAAATGAGAGATTTGCACGCAACACAAAATGGTGGTTTACTAATACACGAAGAAACGGAAACGCACACAACTGTTTATTACAAAAATAAATCAAATCAAGAATTTGAAGAGATTATCAAAACAGCAGGTAAAGCGAAGTATAGTAATGTGCCTTTTGGGTTTTGGTTGGAAAATCGGTTGTACTTTGAGTATCAAGATGAGATTATTAGTTATCAAAATACGGATATTTTAAAAAAACGACCTCGAAGTCTCTTTTCTGATAAGCAAAATAATCTATGGATTGCGACAAATAATGGCGTAATTGTCTTATCGCTCAAACAGCAAAAATTTCAACAATACCTCAAAGATGCGGGTAGAAATAATAGAGTTTATAATGGACGAGGAATTTGGGCAAATGACGAACTGATGTTTACATTTAGTGGTTCGGGGAGTTACCGATATATTTTTGAAAATGGTCGTAAAGAAAAATTGCTCACTTCTTTGGACAGGAATACAGGTGTGATTGCAGTTGCAAAAGCCAAAGATGGTTCGTTTTGGGTCGGTTCTAAAGGTAAAAAATTAATCAATTTTGATGCACAAACGGGCGAAATCTTAAATGATATTTCGGGTATTCAAGCGGCAATTTGGTCTGTTTTTGAAGATAAAAATGGTCGGATTTGGACAGGACAAAGAGGGGCAGGCATTCATTATTTTGAAAAAGATAAAATGACCGAAAGCCAAAAGTATATTCAAACGAATGGATTTGAGGATATTGAAAAAGGGCGGACTTTTCAAATTATTGCTGACAGGCGAGATAA
>CAYLSF010001108.1:0-2960 GCA_964385675.1 uncultured Saprospiraceae bacterium | reverse complement strand
TATATCCTAAGAATAGGAATACAATCCCAAAAAATCATCATTCAACAATAGTTTTTAATGATTAAATAATTAGAGATGATTCGGTAAATAATTTATCCATCTGACTTGTTAAATTTTCATTTTTTTCTGATAGCGATCAGGATTATATTTTCCTTACATAACTCGCTATATGCGTCAAATGTGCCTTGAATAGTACATTTAGAACAAGATCTAAAGATTAATTAAAAAAGAGATTTGTTGAATTGACGTATCATTGAACAAATATTTGATTTCAATAACACCCGATAGCTTCTCAAAATCCCGCTCAATTACTATAAGAGAAGCTATCGGTATGAAAAGAACGGAGTTTAAGTTTTAAGTTAAAATACTCAATATCATTCTATTGCATCCTATCATTTCCTAAACCTTTCGTACATTTGATATGCTTAAGGGAATTGGAAATTAATAATGTATCTGATTTGGCGAAGTTATTTTTAGAAGATGAATTTCTAAAAAAATTAGTGCATAGCATCGCTATGGACTTATTTTTTTAGGAATTTAGATTCAAAAAGAACAAGTCAAAGTGGGTATATTATAATTTTCCAATTCCCTTAATATTGAAAAGTATCAAATGTACCAATCATTCAAATACATACTTACCTTACTTGCGTTACAACTGACTATCACAGTTATAGCACAAAACTATACCCTTTCCTATCGGACTATAGATTATGAAGACGGATTGTTAGGAAGCCGAGTGATTTCAATACACGAAGATAAACTAGGCTTTGTTTGGCTATCAACACCACAAGGTGTTGGTCGATACGATGGTCATCAGTTTAAATGGTTCAACCGGATAAACAGTGATTTAAGAGGTATCCCTGAAAGTGATGACGCTGCTTTAATTGAAGATGATAAAGGGTATTTATGGATATTATCTGCTGCGGGTCAAGTCGATGTAATCAATACGCAAACTTTAGAGATTCAACCTTTGGAAGCTATCAATAAAGAAGCCTTACCTTTCAAAGGAAAGGTGACGGCTTTACGGGCGACTAAGGATAATTATATTTTTATAAAAGTAGAAGAACAATGGTATTCTTACCATTCCACAACGGGTTTTAAACCCATAGACTATTTTAAAGGAGCACCCTATAAACTATTAGTACAAAATGATGGGGTTTGGTTTATGAATAGAGGTAAAATGTTTGGCTATGATTACAAAACCCATCAAAAACGATATGAATTTGATTTTAAAAGCAGAGGGTATTTCAAATCGGTGAATAACTACGATGGAGATAGAATATTGTTTTGGGGTTTTGATACAGATGAAAAAATGGAGCTATTCGAATGTAAGCATGATAGGGTAGAAAAAATAGCTGAGTTTATTACAGATAAACCCATTAGGTTGGTTTCCGTTTTTGTGACTTATATACCTCAAAGTGATATTATCGTTACCAATTTTGATGTTAAAAATCAAGGACTTACCGTTATTGATTTAAAGCAAAAAGCATTGATTCCCATTAAAAATTCGCAAGATGATATTATAAAAAGTGCTAATGGTAAATGGATAAATCGGGAAGGTATTATATGGGGACGAGCGAAAAAGCGTCTTGTGCTGTTTAATATCAAAAAAACAAATTTTGATCAATATATACTCAATCACTCTGTGAGAGGTCTAGGTCTTTTTGATGATTATTTGTATGCAGGTAGGTATAAAGTTCATTTAAAGAATGAAAATCAGTCCACAATAAGAGAAAAGAGTGATAATATTTGGGGGATTGACCAGCAGATTAAAGATGAATTATGGGTAGGCAGAGTCAATAGTATTACAAAATGGGATACAAAAGCGGATAAAGCACTCAAGAGTATTTCTTATGGATTGGGCAGACCCTTTTTGTGGACAATTTTAAAAAGTAAAAAAGGACAATGGTGGGCAGGTGGTTTTAGAGAAGGACTATACACTTCTGATTTTCCGCAAAATGATAGCTTATTTCAGTATAAACAATACAATGAATTTGAAGAATTAAAAAAATCTAGAATTAATCATTTACTGGAAGATGGGCAATATGTTTGGGCATCTACACCGTATGGTTTATATCTTATTCACCAAGATAAAGGCATCCTTAATAAATATCATTCAGAAGCTACAGAACCCTTCAATTTGCCCGTCTTGAATGTACATTTTTTATACAAAGATGCTACGAATACATATTGGTTAGCTACAAGTTCTGAAGGATTAATTCGATTTAAGATCAATTCCGATTTTGAAATAACAGACTATAAACGATATGATATAAAAGATGGATTGTCTTCCAATGTCTTGTATTGTATCGTTGAAGATGATAAAGAACGCCTGTGGATTAGCACCCTCAATGGGCTTTCTTGTTTGGATAAAAAAACAGAAGTCATCCAAGTATTTGACAAAAGTGACGGTATTTTTGAATTAGAATTTAATCGAAATTCTTATGCAAAAGCTAAAGATGGCCGTATTTTTCTTGGTTCTATAAAAGGAGTGACTGCTTTTTATCCCGATGAAGTGATAAAGTCAGATGATTATGATTTCCCAATACACATCACTCAATTTGCGACTTACACCAATAATGATAAACTTATCGACCAAACCCTTGACGCCCAACAAACTCAAAAAATAGTCCTCCAACCCAATGACCGTTTTTTTAGACTTAACGTGGCTATGTTGGATGTTTACAATTCCAATAAACTTCGATATTCTTATAAGATAAAAGGGTTGTTTGAAGATTTTCAACCGATGGATGGTAATACTATCGAGATAGGTGGTTTACCCTATGGTCGCTATACCCTTCAAGTCCGTGGGCAAGGAGCGAATAAGCTAATTTCGCAACAAGAACTTAATATTCCTTTGGTCGTTGTCTATCCTTTTTATCTAAAATGGTGGTTTATTGTATTAGCGATTTTGGCATTGGCTTTTAGTATTTTTCAACTTTATCAATGGCGAGTCAAAC
>CAYLSF010001107.1:0-2961 GCA_964385675.1 uncultured Saprospiraceae bacterium | reverse complement strand
CATGACTTTTCATGTTAGGTCTGCAAAGGTAGTAACTATTTAACGGGAATAAAAGTTCAATCTAGATTTGAGTGCTCCGAAATCTAAAACCGACCTGTCAGCAGAAAAGTCAAAATCCTGTTTCTATGTGGTATTGCACTAAGGCTTCTGTAGGCTCTTGTAGTATTTGTCCCATTTCTAAATTGTGTTTTTCTAAAACTAGAGACAATTGTTTTTTAAAATGAACTGCAATAGAACCAATAAAGTGAATCGGTAATTGGTGTACATTTTTATATTTCAAAACCATACTATTAAAAAAATCAGTGAAAGCTTGCTCTATGAAAACTTTAAAATAAGGGTGTGCTTGATGGTCATGTACAAATTTTGAAAATTGAGCTAAATAGCGATTGGGTTGAGGTTCTTTATAAACCTGTCGTAACATTTCATCACGCGTCAAATGATATGTTTCATTAAAATGATGGGCTAAATCTTGAGGTAATTCTCTATAAAAATAAGCTCGTATCAATTTTCGCCCCATATACCCTCCACTCCCTTCATCTCCTAGCACAAAACCTACAGAAGGCACATTGTCAATAATTTTTTCACCATCATAAGCACAAGAATTTGCCCCTGTGCCTAGAATACATGCAATGCCTGGTTTTGTTCCACAAAGTGCTTTTGCAGCGGCTGTTAAATCATGATCTATTATTATTTCTGCCTGAGGGAATACAGGTTGAAGTCCAGCATGAATAATCCCCTTTGTTCTAGGTGTAGAACACCCCGTACCATAAAAATAGATATTGGTAACCTCTGATTGGTATTCTGCAATTTGTGGTAATAATGATTTTTCTAAATCAACTTGTAGTGCTTCAGTGGAAATATATTGTGGACTATACCCGATTGTAGATGCAGAAACAATATTCGTTTCCGATTTTATCAATCTCCAACTGGTTTTTGTAGAACCACTATCAGCAATTAACAGCATTTTATGTATTTTTGACTTTTGTTACGGTATAAGGTGTAAGGTATAGGGTCTACGATTCAAACTATCGTCATGAATTATTAATTAATAAACCTTTTCTTAAAAAATCACCTTTTTAATAGACTATTTCGCAAGATAGTTGTTACCTAATAATTAGACAAGATTTATTAGAATATCCATAAGATGCTAATCCACTTTTGGATAATCTCTGAAAAATATTCAAAAGATTTCTGTTTCAAGTAATCAAAAAACAGAACTCATAATAGACAACGAACTTATACTTTTATAAAAAATGACGCATTACAAACCACAACCAAACACGACTCAAAAATTAAATATTTGGCTTCCGCTACTATTTGCTTTGGTGTTGATTATTGGAATGTTTTTGGGTTTTCAACTCCAAAAAGGAAATTCTGGTTCTACATCCTTAGTTGGAGCAGTGCAATCTGGACAAGTAGAGGAATTATTGAGGTTTATAGAAATGAAGTACGTGGATGAAGTAAACACGGAAGAGTTACGAGAAGAGGCAATTATGAGTGTTTTGAAAAAACTAGATCCACACTCTAGTTATATTCCTGCTAAACAATTGGCGAGTGTAAATGAAGAATTGGAAGGAAAGTTTGAAGGCGTTGGTATTCAGTTTACGGTTTTAGATGATACGATTTATGTTATCTCTCCTATTTCAGGTGGACCTGCCGATAAGTTGGGTATTCTTGCTGGGGATAAAATTGTAGAAATTGAGGACTCAATTGTGGCAGGTATTGGTATGCAGTCAGAAGATGTCATAGATAGATTGAAGGGTAAAAAAGGAACGAAGGTGAATATCGGTATCATGCGTGGACAAAAAAAAGATGTAATTCCTTATACTATTGAAAGAGATGAAATTCCACTCTATAGTGTAGATGCCTCCTATATGATTAATGATAATACGGGTTATATTAAAATTAATCGTTTTAGTGGACAAACCTTTCAAGAGTTTATGCAAGCCCTTGAAAAATTGAGAGAGGAAGGACTAGAAAATATTGTTATTGACTTGCGTCAAAATCCTGGTGGATATTTAACTGCTGCTACTAAAATATTGAATCAATTGTTTGATGAATCGCAATTGTTAGTTTATACTAAGGGGCGTACTTACTCCAGAAATAATTACAAATCAAATGGACGTAACTTCTACCCTATCAAAGATGTGGCTGTCTTAATAGACGAAGGCTCAGCCTCTGCGAGTGAAATCTTAGCAGGAGCGGTACAGGATAATGATAGAGGGGTTGTAGTCGGGCGTCGCTCCTTTGGAAAAGGATTGGTGCAAGAACAATATAATTTAAGTGATGGTGCAGCTCTACGATTAACTGTTGCAAGATATTATACGCCTTCTGGTCGTTCTATACAAAAGCCTTATGACGATTTAAAAGCGTATAATGAAGACTTTTATACGCGATTAAATTCTGGTGAACTTTCCACAAGTGATAGTATAAGTGTAGAAGATACCACAAAATATTATACACAAAATGGTCGTGTCGTTTATGGCGGTGGTGGTGTAATTCCTGATGTATTTATTCCTTTAGATACCACTTATCGAAATGAAGCCTATGCTATAGCTACTCAATTTGTTCCTCAATTTGTGTATAATTATATGGATACCAATAAGGGAGATTTTGAGCAATATGGTTCACTGAAAAAATTCAATGAGACTTATAATATCTCTAATGAAACGTTTGATCAATTTATAAAATACGTAGAAAAAGAGAAAGTCAAGGTTAATCGAAATGAATTGTCGAAAGTTAGAAAGTCTATTGAGTTACGATTAAAAGCATATTTTGCTCGTCAATTATTTAGAGATACAGGGTTCTTCTATGTTTTAAACTATGATGATCCAACGGTAAAGGCGGCAATTGAAAATATGGATAAACCATTGAAATAAAATTTCAAATTCCAGCTCAGTATCTGACAAAATCCAGACTCTAATATTATTGGAGTCTGGATTTTTTTATCAATAAAAAAAT
>CAYLSF010001106.1:0-2962 GCA_964385675.1 uncultured Saprospiraceae bacterium | reverse complement strand
TGACTTCTGCATTTTTTCTAGATTTCTTGCATCTTTTTAAGAGGATCCTTGGGTTATATCATAAAACATTTTAACTCAAGTGATAAGGACGTCATTAATTTAGTAAAAGAGTATGGATACACTATTTTAACTGAAGTAAAAAGGGATGATCAATATCATATAATTGCTTATTATATCTAAGATGAAGTTTTTATTAAGAATATGGAATTCCCCTACATTTATGACTTGGGCAAGTATGTTGGCCCGTTCACTAACCCTCATTTTAATTACTCCTTTAGTTCTTGTAAAATTTGATGCTCCAGATATTACGCTTTGGTATTTGTTTTCATCTGTTTTTGCTTTACAGATACTAGCAGATATGGGGTTTAGTTCTACCTTTGTAAGGGTGTTTTCTTTTTCTAAAGGTGGAGCAGATATTGATAGTTTAAAGACGGCTACCTATACAAAAAATACTGTAACTCAATCTAAATTGACGGATTGGAGTTTAATACAAGATATTTTTGCCACTGCACAGTATGTTTATGTTAGATTAACAGTAGTTGCTGTGTTACTTCTAGCTATTTTTACCATATTTCTGATAAAACCTGTAAGTCTTACAATCAATCCTACTCACTCTTGGATAGCATGGGTAGTGGTGATGGTTGGTTTCTTCTTGGTGTTGAGGGGAAATGTTTTTAGTGCCTATGTACAAGGAATGAATCAAATAACCCTTTTTAGGAGATGGGATGCTGTAACTGGACTTTTAGCTATCGCTTCAAATACTGCGGTTTTATTATTTGACGGTACTTTACTAGGTCTGATAATTTCTCATCAATTTTGGTTAATTATTGGCGTTCCTAGGAATTGGTTATTATCTAGATATATTGAGAATAAAAAATTTAGAGAATTTGATATTAGTCCAAAATTTAACAAAAAGATATTTGATGCAATTTGGGGAAGTGCTTGGAAAAGTGGAATAGGTATTTTAATGTACTATGGAGTAATACAATTTAGCAATTTTTATTATGCTCAACTAGATGACAGTACAAAAATTGCATCGTATTTAATGTGTTTAAGTTTGATTCAGCAAATGGGTAATTTTTCGCAAGCCCCCTTTTATAGTAAAATACCATTGTTAGCACAATTACGCTCACAGGGGAATATTGAAAAAATGAAGGCTATTGCAAAAAGAGGAATGTTGTTAACTTATTGGATATTTATATTAGGAGTGGTTGCTATGGGAATATTAGGAAACGTTTTGTTAGAATTAATTGGGTCAAATGTAGAGTTTGTCCCCCTTTCACTTTGGGGAATTTTGTCTTTAGGATTATTAATAGAACGATATGGGGCATTACATATTCAATTATATAGTACGACAAATCGAATTATATGGCATATTGCTAACGGCGTAACAGGGATAATTTTCATAATTGTAGCCTTAAGTTTATTTCCCTTTATTGAAGTATATGCTTTTCCTTTAGCTATTCTAATTTCGGTAAGTAGTTTTTATGCTTGGTATAGTGCAAAGCATTCTTATCAGTCTATTAATACAAATTTTTGGAAATTTGAACAAAAACTTTTTATTCCAGTACTTCTTTTAGGATTAATACTTTCTTTTGTAGCAATAGCAGAGCCTTTGATATGATTTATGTTTATCTCTTATTGATCTTGAGTATAGGTTTATACTTTTTGCTTACAAAAGTATTTGGATATTCTCCTATTGAACCTCCTTTACTTTTACTGTCATCAACAATGCTGATCACAAGTATTCCAGCATTAAATGTCATTATATATGAGGAAATACTAGTATTTAATACTTTTTTATATTTAGCATTTTCAACAATTGCATTTGTTGTGGGGGCAATGTTAATACCTAGGTATAGAAAACCAGATAATCCACAAATTATAAAAATTGACTCACTCCTAAATATATTTCTTTTAGTACTTACATTAATCTATTTGGCTTTATCGTTACCTTCTACTTTATCAAGTTTGTCTCAGGGATTAAGTTTAAGTGAATTAAGAGGTGAATATTTAAAAGAAATTAATGAAGAGCGAAGTATTGGCTTTTTGGGTTTTATAAAGGGATTAGCAAAATCAGGTGCAGTTTTACTGATAAGTTTGAGTTATTTATTTTATGTCTCTAAAAAGAGAATATATTTTTTAATATCTATCGGAGCTTTTGTAGCTATTGTACTTGAAACATCAGTTCATGGAGGAAGGACTGTTTCTGTTTATGTTTTAATCCTCATTTTATTTGGAATTTATTTCACAAAAGCAAAAGTAATACCCTACACTAAACGAATAGTATCTAAATTTCAAGCCCGTTTAGCTTGGTTAGGAGGTATTGGAGCATTTATTTTCCTTTTTGGAATTTTTCCTTCTTTAAGAAATCCAGATTTAGTTAATGCTTTAGATATCTATCTGGGTTATCATCATAATGGTGCAAGGGTGAATCCAGAACTAAAAGAATTGGCTAGAACCAATCCTGCTCTTGCTGGACTACCAGTTCTTTCATTCGGTTTTTCTTACTTGTGCGCACCTATTGTGAAATTTAATTATTATATGGATGAAAAAGAAGTTTACAATTGGAAGGGTTATGGAGCTTATAATTTTCAATTACTGGAAAAACTATTTACAGGTGGAAATAATAGGTATATCAAATTAAGGGATAAACTAGCTAGGGTTTCAGGACAAGATGATAATGAGCCAAACCCTTGGTCAACAGCTTATCGAGATTTTGCGATTGATTTTGGTTTAGTGGGTATGGTTTTATTTAGTTTGGCATCAGGTATAGTTTTTCAATGGATATACATTATGGCTTTAAGATTGAAATCAAATAGCTTCTATATTATTCTCATTTCATTGATTTCTATGAGTTCGTTATTGATTCCCTTTTACACACCTTATGTTGTTATTGGTCAAATTATTTTTCTCTTAGTTATTTATAAAGTTCTAAAATGGGTCATAGATTATATTTGAT
>CAYLSF010001105.1:0-2968 GCA_964385675.1 uncultured Saprospiraceae bacterium | reverse complement strand
CTCCACTTCCCGAAGTTTTACCGCTTCCAATACCGCCAAAGATTTGCACCCCTTCACACGCTTGGCGGATAGTGAAAGGTTCTATTCCGTTGAATTGATAGAGAACGGAATCAAGGGAAAATGAGTTATTGTTTTTCATAATTTAAAAGTCGCCGTAAAATATTAAATTTCACTGATAATGAAGTATATTTTTTTTATAATAATATTTTTATTTTCAATAAATACTTACGGTCAAATTATTGATCCTATTATCTATTGGGTCACTTTTAATTATAATCCTACTCCTTGGGCAGGATCTTGGGGCGATTATGAAATAGATACAACGAATGCTAATAACATTTGGGAAGTTGGACCTCCTCAAAAAACACTTTTTAATTATGCAAAATCTCCACCTAATGTGATGGTTACGGACACGATAAATTCTTATGCAGAAAATGATACCTCTTCATTTATTCTAAAATTCGAAAATACGCATCCTGATGTTATCAATGAATTGGGTGGATATTATTATTGTGATACTGATTCTCTTAACGATTATTGTATGATCGAAGTTTCTTTTGACAGTAGTCATACTTGGCATAGTATTTCTTTTGATACATCAAATATCTTTCAACTTTATGGAGTATCTTCTATATTTACAGGAAGTTCGGGGGGATGGCAACCTTTTTCTTTATTCTATGATGCGATTGCTCTAGATAGTTCATTTAGTTCTGTTTGGTATCGTTTTACTTTTATTTCTGATAGTATAGATACAGGTCATGAAGGATTAATGTTCGATAATTTTGGATTTCTTCCAACTAATACTCAAAACCTATTTAAACTAAATAACCTCAAAGTCTTCCCAAATCCCACAAAAGATATCCTTCATTTTCAATTAGAAGAACGCTTAGAAAATGCTGAGATTCGTATTTATTCTACGCTTGGGCAATTGATAACTCGTCAAAATATCAACACTAATCTCGTACAATTTAATACCTCAGACTGGCATAATGGAACTTATTTTTATGGTATTTATGTGGAAGGGCGATTGGTGAAGCAGGGGCAGGTTTTAATTGAGCATTAGAAATTTTATTTAACCATTTTTAAATCTTTCAGCATGAAAAGAATTTTATTTATTGCTTGTTTATTGATAAGTCAATTGGGGTTTGGGCAGTGTACATCTTACAGTATCAATTGTTTTAACTTTGATTATTCTGACTCGACGTTGTTGGATACCTTTTATTTTCCAAATCCCTCTACTAATATTTGGGATATTGGAGTACCTCAAAAAACTATTTTTGATAGTACTTTATTTGATAATACGACGAATATTGCATTGGTCACGGACACTGTAAATCCATATCCTCCTAATGATACTTCTTATTTTATTCTTGAAATGAAGTATCCCTTTTATCCAGATCCTTTTTATAATACTTCTGTTTTTGGACTGATGCTATCTTTTGATTTTAAAATGGATAGTGATAGTCTTAATGATTTTGGAAAAATTGAAGTATCTATTGATACGGGGCAAACATGGGTGAATTTATTTGATTCTGCCTACCTTCTTGATAATAACGGAATTCCTTCTTATACCATTTACTGGTTTGTTTATAATTCTAGTTTTTCAAGTTTTTTAACAGATAGTATAGGTCCTTTTACAGGAACTCATCCTCAATGGAATCGATTTCATTATGATAATTTTGGTATTGACTTCGAAAGAGATGAAATCATACAGTTTAAATTTAGTTTCATTAGTGATTCGATGGATACACAAAAAGAAGGGTGGCTAATTGATAATATTAGAATTGGCAATTATGCGTCTAGCACTTTCAATGCTTCTACTCCGAAATTTCCCTCCAAAGTTATCCCAAACCCATCAGCTAACGAACAAGTTTGGATACAATTTGATAATGATAGTTATGATGATATTACCATAGAAATCTATACGACTACAGGACAATTTCTCCAACGGCATAACACTCGTGAAGGGGAAATACCAATAATTTTAAGAGATAAAGGAATTTATTTTTATCGGTTGCGTAATTTGGAGACACAAGAGATTAGTTTGGGTAAAATTGTCCGATTGTAACATACTGGTGGAGACGTTGCATCGCAACGTCTTCACCCTAAAATGGTAAAAATATGACGAACAGTTTTTTTATTGTATAAGGATTTAGATGTTGTAGTGCAACATCTCTACGCCAAATTCAAATTAAAATAACATAAACCCTTGCATGGTAGAATAGACAACAGATACCACTAAACCTACCAAAAATACCGCAACAGAATAAACCAATAATCGCTGTTTTCGAGCAATGGCAACACCTAAAAAATACAAGTCTTTTATCATTTCATCATATAGACTCTGCCCATTATCCATAATTCGAGCAAATTCTAATTGAAATTCCTCTAAAGATAAATTAGTATAATTTCCAGCATATAGACTGCCCTTATATTCGCTTCTTTTAAATAATTGACCGATGTACTTATGGGGTAACATTCCAAAAAGTGCTAAGACCATGGATAATACACTGAAGTTGATCAATATTTTAGTTCCTGTTTCTAAAATCAATTTATCACTTTCTGGCACTACAAATAATACCCACATCAAAATGGAAACTACAATGGAATTGATAGTCAAAATAATTCGAGACTTATTATCCACCATTTGGAGCAAACTATAATGATTGCGAGACATCGTACGAAAAAGCGTTTGTACACCTCTAGCATCATATTTCTTTAGCGTTTCCTTATTCTTATTTTTTTTGCGTCGTTTGGCTGGTGTATGAACTTGAATAGTCGGTGTAAAATTAGATTCATTGTTTTCGTTGATTATTACGGATTTCATTTTTAAAAATAAATAGTCAAAATGTGCAAAATAACACAGTATAAAAAACGCCTCTATTGCCCCTATGTTCCGTATTTTGAACCAACCAACTAAAATTCTAGATAAACGGTACTTTTTAGATGTTGAAGTGAAAAGTCATCC
>CAYLSF010001104.1:0-2968 GCA_964385675.1 uncultured Saprospiraceae bacterium | reverse complement strand
ATAATAAGACAGAGAAGAATTAATACGGTTTGCCTATTGGCAAGCAGTTAAGTAGTTGGCAGTTGAGTATAATTTTAAACTGTCTGTTAATTTAGCTCAAAGGTATTTGAGATTTATGGATTGCGAGTTTTCTAAAACTTGATGAATATTATTAATGTTACATTGACGTATTTTTCAAATTCGGAAAACTCGCAACTTGTTTTATGAAAAACATAACGACGGATATTGTAATTATTGGAGGAGGTTTAACAGGCTTAGCTTTAGGCTATTTTTTGAGAAATAGTGGTCTATCTTTTCAAATTGTGGAAGCAAGAAACCGATTAGGAGGAAGAATACATACACTATATAATGAAGAAGAACCACCTATAGAAATGGGGGCAACATGGTTAGGAAAAAAGCATACTTTTTTAGTAGAACTTTCAGAGGAATTAGGCATTGGAATATTTGAGCAAATATTAGGAGACCGAGCCATATATGAACCTATTTCTACTAGTCCACCACAGTTAGTTCAGTTACCACCGAATACGAATCCAAGTTATAGAATAAAAGGCGGAACTTCTACCCTAATTAAAACTCTAGCATCTTATGTTTCTGCCGAAAATATTCATTTAAATGAAGTGGTTGAATCTATTGATCTTCAAAAAGATGGAGTTACAGTGAAATCAAATAGCCATATTTATAATGCTGGAAAAGTAGTATCGACTTTACCTCCTAATTTATTCAATCATTCCATTTCAATTTCACCTTCCTTACCTGTAGAACTAACCAAAATTCTATCTACTACACATACATGGATGGGCGAATCTATTAAAGTAGCGTTAACTTTTGATAAGCCATTTTGGAGAGATGAACGCTTAAGCGGTACAATTATGAGTAATGTGGGCCCTATTCCCGAAATGTATGATCATTCGAGTGTAGAGGATACTAAATTTGCTTTAAAAGGATTTTTAAATGGTGCTTATTTTTCTCTATCTAAATCAGAGCGATTACAATTAGTGCTTCGGCAATTAGGAAAATACTATGGGGAATTAGTTCATAATTATACTAATTATGAAGAAGCTGTTTGGAGTAAGGAATCTTATACATTTACACCCTACGACTCACATATTTTACCGCATCAACACAATGGTCACGCTATCTATCAGCAATCTTTTTTTGATGGAAAATTATTTATAGCAGGCTCGGAAACGGCGAGTCAATTCCCTGGTTATATGGATGGAGCGGTTAGAAGTGCTGTATTTGTTACGGATTTAATTTTAAAAGATCAATAAATGAAAGTAGGAAATAGAACCATTGATCACATTGTTTATGCTGTTTTTGATTTAGAGAAAGCAATGCTTGAATTTGAAGCTAAAACGGGAGTTCAACCTAAGTTTGGAGGCTATCACCCGACTCAAGGAACTGAAAACGCTTTGGTACATTTAGGAGGACGTTGCTACTTAGAATTTTTGGCAATAGATGCTTCTAATCCTAATATCAATCCGCCTAGATGGATGGGAATTGACTATATTGATAAACCTCAAATTACGCGTTGGGCAATTGATTCTAAGAATTTAGAAAAGGATTGTGAGACTCTAAAAACATACAATGCTGAAATGGGCAATATTCAGAAAGGGCAACGAGCAAAAATGGATGGCAGTTTATTAAAATGGCAATTAACTATGCCTTTATCTTCTCCCAAAGTAGAAGTTGTACCTTTTGCTATAGATTGGCAATATTCTGAAAGTCATCCTACAGATTCCTTATCTCCTCAATGTCAATTGTTAGATTTAAAAATTACTACGCCGAATGGAAAGGAGGTTCTTGATATATTTTCTCAGTTGAATATAACGACTATCATAGAACAGGGGCTAAAAAATAGTATTGTGGCAACTATCAAAACACCGCAAGGAATCATTCAAATCTAAATATTTTTGAGTTTGTAAGTGAATTTGGATCTTCAACTATACTCACTTACCATTAAACTTGTCCATATTTAAAGAAAAAACCAAAATTTATTTCAAATCCGTAAACTTATCCTTATATTTCTTTTGTTTGAAGGTTTTAATACTTGTTATTTGCCATAACAATTTAACCATATTAGTGTTATCAATTTGTTATACACAATACACATGGAACAACTAAGAGACAAAATTTTATCTTATACAAAAGTTAGTGATGAAGAATTGACTCACTTTTTCCAATTTTTCAAGCCACTATCTTTTAAGAAAGGGGATTTTATTCAGAAAGAAGGACAATATTGTCGCCATTTTTATTTTGTAAAAAAGGGATGTCTATCTGTTTATACAATCTATGAGGGACAAGAGCGTGTAGTAGATTTTATCACAGAAGGTAACTTCTTTACAGACTTCTATAGTTATTTGCGAAATTCTCCATCCTTATGTTTTATCAAAGCATTGGAAAATACGGAAGTATCTATTATATCAAAAGAGGATTTTGACAAGGTTTATGATAGGTCACAAGCTATAGAACGGTTTAATAGAAAATATTTGGAGGAAGCCTTTTTGAAAGAAATAATCAAATCAACCAATAAAAATGCTTTATCTAATGAAGAGCGGTATTTGAGGCTATTGAGAAAACGACCAAGTTTATCTCAAAGAGTGCCTCAGTATTTAATTGCTTCGTATTTAGGTGTTACGCCTGTTGGTTTATCCAAGATTCGTAAACGTTTAAGTCGTCGTCAATCTTAAAAAGATAGCTATTTTATAAAAACTTATAACAGCCCTCTGTAATTCTACTAGAGGGCTTTTTATTGAGGTTTATTAAACCAGTATATATCTGTCTCTGTTGGGAGTTTCTATCTTTGAAAATGGCAGTAATAAACAAATTTGATTTAGCTGTAAAGTGAAAATACAAATATTTAATTATCATATATTTTAGATATATATTTTGATACGATCTCAAAATTATATGTCCCAAATGGACGCTTTGCCAGCTTTAGTTGTTTATTGCTCATTGAGTCTTATGA
>CAYLSF010001103.1:0-2973 GCA_964385675.1 uncultured Saprospiraceae bacterium | reverse complement strand
GGATGACAATGATTTTTAATTAATAATTAGGCAAAAAAGAAAGCTGAAGGTCTTAATGAATCATAGTAAAGTTCTTCAGCTAATCTTTTAAAAATGGTTTACTTTAGAAAAAGGTTTAGGCTGACTGTGCAAATCATGATGGATTTCAAATAGCTTTTTGCTTAGTCATTTTTCAATTGCTCTTACCAGTACTTTATCAATTGACCATCTTCCGCCACCTGAAGCAAAAAGTGCCAATGAAGTTCCTATGGCTAACAAGTGAAACTGAAACCCTTCACCTTCCTGCAAATTATACCAATTCATATGATATCCGTATGGGATGTGATAAGTCAATGCTCCCAACATTAGGATTGCTAGTAATAATCCACCAATTCGAGAACCAAGCCCTACCAATAATAATAGTGGTACAAAAAACTCAATAACGATGACCAAAAAAGCTATGAGCGCAGGTAAATTATAGCTAGATTTTAATATTTCTAGCATGTTACTGAAATCAATAATTTTTAGATACCCCATCGGTAACATCATTATTACAAGGGTAAGTCTTAGAATTGGGCCTACAAAGCTATTATCGGCTTTAAACAAATCCTTCAACATATTTCTTATGGCTTGTAATTGTAGGTTTCACGAATTATCCTTCCGTCTTCCCAGTGTTGTAAGTTGATTTCTGTCATTTGTACCTTACCCCACTCTCTGTGGTCTATATCAATTTCCCAAGCAATGGCAGAAACATTGGTACCTACAATGGTAGAAACTGCCTTATAAGTTCTGACAGCTTCAATGTTTTTCACAAAATTCTCCTCAAATGCTCGGTTTACGGCTTTTCCAAGTCGTTCTTCTGTTTGATTTTCTTGACCCACGAAATCATCATGATAAAATTTGTCAAAGGCTTCCATAGTGCCACCATTTTCGACTATTTGAATTAACTCATTCAGTGAATCTTGAATTTCTTGTTGTGTCATGTTATTAGAATTAAATTTAATTTTGACACAAATTTGCCTGTTGGCGGAATAACAAATCTTAATCTAAATTAAGATTTTGATCGCTTTAATCGATCAGCTTTCAGTTTACTCAAAAACTCTGGTGAAATACCGAGGTAAGAAGCTACCTGCTTTTGAGGGATTCTAGTTTCTAAGTGAGGGTATTTTTCTACGAACTTGGAATACCGCTGTTCAGCATTTAGTGAAGATTTATAGCTAATTCTATTCTCCGAGGAGATAAGGGCATTTTGCAGCAATAGTCTAAACCATTTTTCAAGTTTTGGTAATTGGGCCAATAACTCTTCAAAATCAGTTTTTTTTATTTGAAATAGCTCACACTCTTCGATAGTATCAATATAAAACCTTGCAGGTGATTGTTCAATAAAGCTTTTCAAATCCACAGTCCACCAATCTTCTACAGTAAAAAAGACATTTTTTTCGACCCCATTATCATCTATAGCATAAACCCTAAGACAACCCTTATCAACATAAGATAATCGATTGCAAACCTCCCCTTCTTTGAGAAGTGTCTCTTTCGAAGAGACTCTTTTTAAATGGAATTTAGATAAAATTATTTCTTCATCCTGTGGTTCAATTTGTATCCTGTTTTTAATATGTTGAATGAGGTTTTTCACTTGAACGATTATGTACTACAAGTATAAATGTATCAGGAATAAAAGATTGTCTTTTTTCACACAATGTTCCTTCTGATTTTCGTAAATCAGGTGATGACGGCCATTCCAAAAACTCCAAGACTTATTTACGAATGAAATTCCAGCAGGTTCTCCGCCCTTGCTGGTGTTTTCACCAGCATAATGGCAGTAAACAAGGGGTCGCTAGCGCTGATCCAGAATGGGAGGGAACTCAAACAAAAGCCTGACTCGCTTCGCACGTTCTATAATATAACTGTTCACTAAGAAGCCCTCAGAACACGCAGCGTAGTGATTTGCCTACTTTACTAGAAAGTAGATAAGTCATCTATTGATTCATACTTTTCATTGTCATTATTGAGAACCGTACTATATTTGCCGTCCGGTTCTTTCAGAGCCGTTGTTCGGGGTGTGGCGCAGTCCGGTAGCGTACTTGCATGGGGTGCAAGGGGTCGCTGGTTCGAATCCAGTCACCCCGACAAACAAAAGCCTGACACGGAAGTGTCGGGCTTTTTTGTTGCAGATGGGCTAGCTAGCTTGCAGCATCTAGCAGCAAAAAAGACTAAGACATGCTGCGTATGTCCGGTTTTTGTTTGAACACACCCAATTCTGGATTAGCGCAGCTAGCCCGGTCCGGTCCAGTCAATTAAATCGATCAGACTAAATCCAAACTTGATACTTGGATCCAGTTTTACATTAATACTATTATGACCAACCAGGCAACCAACTGCCTGGCTCTGCGGCATCGGTGTAAGCCCCGACTTTAATCACGAAATGGTCTGTGCGGTTTTCCACCACAACCGCAGGCATTCTTTCTGGCGATGGATAGTTCATATCTTCATCTTCAAAAGCGGTTAAACCACCTTCTTTGTTCAGATGGAAAATGACATTCCTGAAGCTGTAATTACCTCCAATATCTAATGTAAAATACAGTTTCAATTGATCACCCTCCTGGGGCCCAAACGTAAACGTAGACTGCCCCCCAATGGGTATATAATAATACATGTTTGTTGGGTGCCCACTATCTCTGGCATCAGTGGTAAATGCAGGTTTAATACGTTGAAGCGTTTTGAGCCAAACTACGCATTCATAGGTGGAATGGGCTCCATATTGGATGATTACTCTGTTGATCATAATGAAGTGTTTTGGTATAACTCAATTTCTTAATTCACCGCAGGCCAGAACAGGAGGTGATTACCCGATTGTCGGCTCGCGTAATTCTACCTGACTCCATTATTATCACAGTTTAAACTGACCTCAATACCAAAATACAATCTACCTCATCTTTTATTTTAAGTTTATTACCATTTAAGAAATTCACAGTTTAAAATTCAATAAAGTAA
>CAYLSF010001102.1:0-2973 GCA_964385675.1 uncultured Saprospiraceae bacterium | reverse complement strand
ATCCTTCAACTAATTATGTATTAATACTGTTACTACTTATGATTTATTCAATTAGTTGAATGAGTCTTCATTTATTCATTTTAAAATTTTAAAAAAATGGCATTAGAATTCACAGATGGCAACTTTAAATCTGATGTAATTGAATCTGGAAAAGTAGCTGTTGTTGATTTTTGGGCAGTATGGTGTGGCCCTTGTAGAATGGTAGGACCTAGCATTGATAAATTAGCTGCAGAATATGAAGGTAAAGCATTAGTGGGTAAAGTCGATGTAGATACTAATAGAGGAATTTCTGGTCAATTTGGCGTTAGAAATATACCAACTGTATTATTTATCAAAGACGGGATGGTTGTAGATAAGCAAGTGGGGGCAGCCCCTTATCATGTATATCAACAGAAATTAGAGGCATTGTTACAATAAATCTACTTCAATAAGGATATAAATAATGGCATTAGAATTTATAGATAGTACATTTGAATCAGAGACTTTAGCAACAAACGAGGTCGTCATGATAGATTTTTGGGCAGAATGGTGTGGGCCTTGTGTAGCTATGTCACCTGTGATTGATGATTTAGCAGCTGATCCATTGTACACTGGTAAGGTGAAAATTGGAAAAATGAATGTGGATCATAATCCAATCACACCTACCAAAAATAAAGTTAGAAGTATTCCGACTATTTTGTTTTTTAAGAACGGAAAAGTAGTGGAAAAACTAGTAGGCGGAGCATCTAGGGCAATGTTAGTGGAAAAAATTGAAGCTGCGTTAGCAGCGGAAGTATAATACGATGATGATATTTGGAAGCCCTCAAGGTATAATTATCTTGAGGGTTTTGTATTTTTAGGCTTTTAATAACAACTCTTAGCTTAATATTTGCGTACTTTTACGGGAAGTAATTTTGGAATGATTTGGTAATTTAATTTTTATCAAATTATTTAATTGATTCATTAAGGTGTAAATTTTAGTCATAAAGAAAAGAAATACTAGTTTACTAGCCAACTAATCACTAATTCATAAAAAATGAGTTTAGCAAACGAATATGACGTTAGGAATCTTGGAAATTTAGAATTATTTGCCAAACAAGTGGTAGAAGGATTTATTATAGGATTACACAAAAGTCCATTTCATGGGTTTTCTGTGGAGTTTGCCGAACATCGTTTGTACAATCAAGGAGAATCTACCAAGAATATAGATTGGAAAGTATATGCTCGTACAGAAAAATTATTCTCTAAGCGATTTGAAGAAGAGACCAATTTGCGTTGTCAAATTGTGATAGATGGTTCTTCGTCCATGTATTTTCCAGAAGCCAAAAAGCACACTCCTGAACATTTGAATAAATTACGATTTTCTGCATTATCCGCAGCCGCCTTGATGAATTTATTGAAAAAGCAGCGAGATGCATTTGGTTTATCGGTATTTGATGACGAAATTAAAGCACATACGCGTTGTAAGTCAAGCACTTCACATTACAGATTATTATTAACCTATTTGGATAAATTACTGGAAACACCAAAGCGAAACGTTAAAACAGATGCAACCAAAGCATTGCATGAGATAGCGGATAGTATTCACCGTCGTTCCTTGGTGATTATATTCAGTGATATGTTAGAAGATACCGCTCATACGGATAGGATGTTTTCTGCATTACAGCATTTGAAGCATAATAAACATGAGGTGATTCTATTTCATGTAGTGGACAACTCTAAAGAAGTAGAATTTGACTTTAAAAATCGTCCTTATATTTTTATAGATATGGAAACAGGCGAAAAAGTACGCCTTCAACCCAATCAAGTTAAAGAGAACTATGTGCAACAAATGAAGCAGTTCAAAGAAGAACTTAAAATGAAATGCCTTCAATATAAAATTGATTTTGTGGAGGCGGATATTAACAAAGGTTTCAAACAGGTTTTGATGCCTTACTTAGTGAAACGTAATAGGATGGTGTAAGAATTATTAGGAAAATATAACCCATTTGATAAAAACCTCCTAGCCATGAAATATTTCTTTATCCTATTTACAGTAGCTTCCCTGTTAAGCTGTGCCACACAAAAGAGGGCAATTAAAACAGTACCAACTTCTAACGTAACTGAAAAAGAAAAACCATTTCCTCAAAATTGGTATGGCAAATGGAAAGGAATATTAAATATTTACAACTATGGAGGGGAAACGCAAGAAATACCAATGGAAATTCACTGTGGGGCAACTGACTCTTCACATCGACATCAATTTGCATTAATTTATCGAAGTGATACAAGTAGTTATGAATTGGTAGCTATTGATGCTAAAAAAGGGCATTATCAAACAGATGAAAAGAATACAATTTTCTTAGATGGTTTTTATTTTGATGGCATCTTCTACACTAGATTTGAAGTAGGTGATAACTTAATTACCTCTCAGATTGAAAAACGAAATGGAAAATTATACTTTTCATTGATTTCGGGGAGTTTAACGCCTATTGCTACCACAGGCGACGAAGAAGTAAATCACTTTCCACCTGTAAACTCCTTTGATATTAAAGTTTCACAACGAGCAGAGTTAATAAAATATGAGTAAGTATTTACTCATTAATAGCGAAGGGTTAAAACCCTGTCGCTTTAGACTTAAATAATCCGAAATATAAGGCGATAGGGTTTTAACCCTTCGCTGTCAAGAAAAATTATTGTTAGTAAATACCTAGAAATATGAATTAAGGAAGTTAACCATCTACTGTTTCAACTGCCTACTGCTAACCGAATCCTATCAAACCCAAAATACTGAATTACTCCTCTAATGAACATAAATGCTACAATAAGAAAAATAAGGTAGATAAAAACATGGTATCTCGTATCGCTTTAGAAGCAGTAAATCCGATAAAAATACCGTCCTATATAAAAAGGTAATGCAATTCAATATTGCATTTTTTCGCCATAGAGATGATTTCATTAATTTTGATAGCCATCGGGAGCTCTTTTATTTCAAACAAATCATGGTAATTTCCT
>CAYLSF010001101.1:0-2976 GCA_964385675.1 uncultured Saprospiraceae bacterium | reverse complement strand
TGAATTAATTTATTTTCCAGCTATTATTAAAAATATTATTACAACTTATACGGCTGTTTTTTTAGCGACAAGTATCAAACTTTTAAAAATATCTTACCAAAGAGAACAGACTCAGCAACAACTCATCAAAGAAAAATTGGAAGCTGAATTGAAGTTTTTAAAATCTCAAATACATCCTCATTTTCTTTTTAATACCCTTAATAATCTATATGCACTGACATTAAAAGGCTCGAAAAAAGCACCAGAAATGGTCTTAAAATTATCAAGTCTTTTGGACTATATGCTATATGAAAGTAATGTGCCTAAAGTGCCTTTGGGGCGAGAGATAGCTTTAATTAACAATTACATTTCATTAGAGAAATTAAGACATGGCGATAAGCTTCAAGTTGAATTTGATTTTACGGTAGATTCCTTAGAGTGCAAGATTTCACCTTTGTTGCTTTTACCCTTTATCGAAAATAGCTTTAAACATGGTACAAGCAAAACGAATAAAGCAGCTAAGGTAAAAATTGATTTAAATATTGAAGGCAAATGGTTAACCATGAAAGTGTGTAATCAAAAACAGGATGCCCTTCATTTTGCAAAAAACTATCAAAGTATTAGCCTTGATAATGTACAACGTCGATTAAAGCTATTATATCCAAATCAGCACAAACTAACTATTGAAAATGGCAAAGAAGAATATAAAGTGATATTACGTATTCAGTTAGATTTTAACCAGCAAAATAATTTTGTTAATTCACCAAATATAGAACCTATCATTGCTAGCCTTTAATAATTTTGAATTTTGAATGAATCAGTTTTGAATGATAGAAAATGATATTGAAAATTCAAAAACAATATGATGGCTTTGCCACATTAGGGGATATTTGGACAAAAACTAGAACATATTCCATGAAAACACGGTGTTTAGTCATAGATGATGAACCTTTGGCAATAGAGGTAATAGAATCCTACATTCAAAAAATACCAAAACTTGAAATCGTAGCTAAATGTACGAATCCTATTAATGCCTTTGAAGTGCTTAGAAAAAATCAGATTGATTTGATTTTTTTAGATATACAGATGCCTCAGTTGAATGGAATAGAGTTTTTAAAAACACTAAAGAACCCTCCTAAAGTTATTTTTACTACAGCTTACCGAGATTATGCTTTAGAGGGGTATGAATTGGGAGCGGTTGATTTTTTATTAAAACCCTTTTCTTTTGGACGCTTTATGAAGGCAGTCAATAAGATTTATACTCAACCGCCAAACTATGTATCTTCTTCTACACCTAAGGTTAAAGAAATTAGACCCTCTAAAGAGCCATTTATCTATGTGAAATCAGAAAAGAAAATGGTGAAGGTTTACATTAAAGATATTTTGTATGTCGAAAGTCTAAAGGATTATGTAGCGATTCATACTGCTGATAAAAAGATGGTGACTAAGCAAAAGATTTCCTATATGGAAGAGAAGTTACCCCAACGTCAGTTCTTGAGGGTTCATCGTTCTTATCTAATTGCTGTTCATCAAATCGCAGCGTTTAATCATACTCAAATAGATGTTGGGAAAACCGTTGTTCCTATCGGCAGAAGCTATCGACAACAAGTTATGGATAATTTAAATCGACAATATGAACAACTTTGATAAGGAAATCCCAAATCCTAAACTCCAAATCCCAATACTTCGATAAAGGTAGGCTTGGGATTTGGGATTTGGATTTTATTTTCTCGGAGGCATAGAAGGTCGAACTTCTACTTTACTTGGTAAAGTTCTAGCCGGCATTTTTAATAAATCCACCACCATTTGACCAATATCTTCAGGTTGAATTTTCCAAGCATCTTTTTCACTGGGTACACGATTATTGAAGTAGGTGGCAACTGAACCAGGCATGATGGTCGTTGTTTTGATACCATGATTTCTTAAATCCAACATTACCGCCTGTGTGAAACCCACTAAACCAAATTTACTTGCATTATAGGCAGCACCTTTGGCAAAGAAATTCGTACCTGCCAAACTTGCAATCGTCATAAAATAACCTTGTGAGGCTTTCAAGGCTTCTACACTAGCTTTAATGCTATAAAATACACCTGTTAAATTGACATCAATCACTTGATGCCATTGTTCTGCTGTTAAATCTTCGATAGAAGCAAAATGCCCAACGCCCGCATTCGCAATGACTACATCTACACTTCCAAATATATCTTGCATCTTTTGAATAGCGGCTTGTTGTGCTTCAAAATCTCGTACATCTGCTACTGCACCTATTGCTTTACCTGTACCTAATTCATTGAGTTGATTTACAGCTTCTTCTACAGATGCTGCTTTTCTACCTGTGATTAATACCTGCCCTCCTTCTTTCATCAAGGCTTCTGCTATAAAATAACCAATTCCTTTTGTTCCTCCTGTAATGTATGCTGTTTTTCCTGTAAGGTTCATGTTTTTAAATTTTAAAAGTAAGATGTCATACAACCTATTGTGAAACAAGAAAATTCATTTTAAAGTTTTAGAAAATAGTCAAGGTCAGTTATACTAAGTATAGTTGAGCTGTCTCCTCTTAAAAATATTGAGATTTCATTTGAGTAATGTTAATATTTTGAGGGGGAGACATCAGCGTTACTCATGATGATAAGGCTCATTTTTTAAAATGGTCATACTTCGATACAATTGTTCCATAAAAATAACTCGAATAATTTGGTGGGAAAAAGTCATAGACGATAGTGAAATTTTAGAAGCGGCTCTTTTATAAATCGCTTCAGAAAAGCCATAAGCACCCCCTATTAAAAATATGATTCTGCGATGAGATTGTAATAGGAGTTGATTCATATAACCGGCAAATTTTAAGGAAGAATATGTTTTTCCTTTTTCATCTAGCAGTATTAAAAAATCATCTTTTTGAAGTTTTGATAATAACTTTTCTCCTTCTTTATTTTTGATTTGTTGAAAAGTTTGATGCTTCGCATTTTTAATATCAGGAATAACGACGATATTGAATTT
>CAYLSF010001100.1:0-2980 GCA_964385675.1 uncultured Saprospiraceae bacterium | reverse complement strand
ATTTTGATTATTTTGTAGAGCTGATTGCCTTCTTTTTAAAACATTAAGATTTTTCATATAAATTAAGCGAAGCTATTTTTTATTTAACTAAATCAAATTTTAAATGAGAAAATTTAACCTTAGCCGCCATTTTATGACACTACTTTTAATGGTATGTACAGTAGCATTTACCTACGCACAAACTACTGTTAGTGGAAAAGTAGTAGATGATAATGGAGAAGGATTAATTGGTGCTAATGTATTAATAAAAGGCACTTCAACGGGAGTCAATACAGACTTAGATGGAAGTTTCAAATTAACGACAGAACAAACACCTCCTTTCACCTTGAGAGTAACTTATACGGGATACGGAGAAAAAGAAGTAGAAATTACAGGAAGCCAATCGGGATTAACCATTACACTTTCTGAAGGAAACGTAAACTTAAATCAGGTAGTAGTGTCAGCTTCTCGTAAGCAAGAGAAAATTCAAGATGCTCCAGCATCTATTTCTGTATTATCAGAAAGACAGTTAGAAACATCTGCACAAACTACAGACCCAACACGTAACTTAATCAACGTACCTGGAGTACAGATTCAACAACAATCTGCTAACCGTATCAATATTGAGATGCGTGCATCGTCTTCTTTATTTAGTACTTCAGTTTTTCCTATTATGGATTACAGAAGTTTGGTAGGACCAGGTATCGGTACTTTCCAATCTGATGCTGCGGGTATATCTACTATTGATTTAGCAAGAGTAGAGGTTGTAAGAGGACCTGCTTCAGCATTATATGGTCCAGGTGTAAATGCAGGTGTAGTACACTTTATCACTAAAAACCCTATTGATAACCCTGGTACAACAGTTGAGTTGTTTGGTGGTGAATTAAATACATTTGGTGTAGGTGTACGTCATGCAGGAACAAATGCAGATAAGACATTCGGGTATAAAATCAATGCACAATATAGAGCAGGTGATGAGTTTACATTAGATCCTGTGGAGGATGCTGCTCAGATTGCTCGTTTTAATGATACTATTCGCCGACCAGCTATTACATCAGAAGGTATTGTGGATGTTACTCAATTAGGAACTATCATTCAAGATGTGAATGATACCGATCCTGATGGTAATGGTAATCCTATGCAAGAAGATTGGTATAACACCTCAATTAATGCAACACTAGAATATAGACCTAGTAGTGACTTTTCTGCTTTCTTATCTGGTGGGTACAACGAAGCATCTGCTGTATTTTATAATAGTCAAGGAGAGGGCTTATCTCAACAAAGAGAATATTGGACACAGTTAAGAGCACAATATAAAGGACTATTTGCTCAATTATTCTACGTAGATAATACAGGAGGAACAGAAGATGATTTTCCAAACTTTTTATACCAAACAGGATTACAGTCAGGAGTAGGAAGAGAGCAAATAGAAGGGCAAATACAGTATAATTTTGATTTAGAGTCTGTATTAAATTCTAACTGGACTGTTGGGTTTGATTATCGTCAAGCTAATTCTGATACACAAAATGCTGTATATGGTAGAAATGAGGATGACGATGATTATGTATTATATGGATTTTATGCACAAGCTGAATTTGAGTTAGCAGATAAATTGGACTTAGTATTAGCAGGTCGTTTTGATCAATTCAACTTTATAGATGCCAACAGTTTTGCACCTAGAGCAGCTTTAGTTTATAAAATCAATCCTAAGCATACAGTAAGAGCAACTTATAATCAAGCAACTACACCACCATCCGCCTTAAATGTAAATATTGATTTCCCTGTTTCTATTCCTGTTCCTGGGTTATTTGATATTTGGTTATATGGTCAAAAGCAACAACATACTTACAATAATCCATCTATCGATATAACACTTCCTGGTGTACCTAATTTACCTGTAGGAACGCCTGGTTTACCGTTATCGATTCCTTATGGAGCTACTGCTGGAGCTGTTGTACCTGGTGTTATTCAAGCATTGACAGATGCTGGTACTCCTGCTCCATTAGTTGGTGCAATCCAAGCATTTTTTGATACTTATACACCTGGAGGAACTACAGGAACATTCAATCAATACAATATCTTCAATGGTCAGCCTATGCCAGACTTAGTACCTACGGATGAGGCACAGTTAACCATTACGAATTCATTTGAATTAGGATATAAAGGTTTGATTGGAGATAAATTAGGTGTAATGGTAGATTTCTACACCATTGAGCGTAAAGGATTCTTCCAATTTACAGCTGTAGGACCAACTATTTCTTTAACTGGATCTGATGTACCTGGAGACTTAGGAAGTACCGTCGAAGCTGACCTAACAGCATATTTAACAGGTACGGTAGGTTTAGATGCTGCTACTGCTGGTGCTATTGCTGCTCAAGTAGGCGGTGGATTTAATCAAGCTGGTGCGGCATTTGATGCACAAGCTTCTGCGTTATATCCTATTTTTGGAGCTATCGAATCTGACGTTGTTCCTCAAAATGATGACATTGTACACGTAGCTGCGGGTTACCGTACATTTGCTGATGAGACTTTCGACTTCTGGGGAACTGATATTGGTTTAGAGTATTACGCAACAAATGATATTTCTGTATTTGCAAATTACTCTTATGTAAGTCAAAACCGTTGGGTGCCAGGTGAAGATAATGATGATGATTTACCTTTCCCTTGGGCTTTAGGTGTACCACAAAATAAATTTAGATTAGGGGTAAACTATACGCCTGCTGAAGGATTTAGAGGTAGTATCTCTTACCAACATGATGATTCTTTCTTTGCTGATTTCGGTCAGTTTTCTGGTGATACAGATGTAAAAGATGTGATTGATATGTCTATTGGTTATAAATTTAATAATGGATTAACCGTTGATGTTTCTGGTCAGAATATCTTTAACAATGAATATAGAGCTTTCCCTAACTTCCCTAGAATTGGAAGAAGAGTGTTAGCTAAAGTCGTATATACTTTCGGTAATGATGAAGATTAAAATCATTATTATTTAATTACATTT
>CAYLSF010001099.1:0-2982 GCA_964385675.1 uncultured Saprospiraceae bacterium | reverse complement strand
TAAAACAATTACCTAATATTGAACGCAAGCATATTGTGATTGAAGCCATGAAACGTGGTTATCGTGATCGAGCAGCCTATCTCGGCGACAGCGATTTTATTGATGTGCCAATTGATCGATTGCTGGATAAAAAATATACAGAAGGCATGGCGTTAACTATTCATAACGATAAAGCCACACCAAGCAGTGAGTTGGCAGCGATAAATGTTGATAATGCTGTCGGTGAAGATACGACACATTTTTCAGTCATGGATAGTGAAGGCAATATTGTCTCAGCAACATTAAGCATTAACTTGCCATTTGGAAGCGGTTTTGTAGCTGAAGGCACCGGCGTGGTTTTAAATAATGAAATGGATGATTTCTCGATTAAACCATTAACAGCAAATAGTTATGGATTGGTTGGTGATGAAGCGAATTCAATCGCACCCGGCAAACGCCCCTTATCTAGCATGACACCAACCATTGTTGAAGATAAAGATCGTATTGCGATATTAGGCACACCGGGCGGTAGCAGAATCATTACGATGGTATTATTAGGCGTGCTGGATTTTGCTGATGGAAAACTACCCAAGTCATGGGTGTCGGTACCACGTTATCATCATCAATATTTGCCCGATGAAGTGCAATATGAATTAAATGGTTTAACCGCTGCAGAGCAACAAGCATTAAAAGCAAAGGGACATACATTAAAAGAAAAGAATCGCCGCTATGGCAATATGCAAGCAATCATGTACTGGAAAGATAAAGATTTGAAGTTCGCCTCCAGTGATCCACGCGGCGAAGGTACTGCTGAAGTAGTCAATTTGCCTTAAACTTATTTTATTAGCCTGGTACTTAGGCTTTCTGGTTTCCATTCATGCTTTCCCACTCCTTTGGCATATAAAAAGTGTCAAATATGCTTAATTCAAAGCAATTTATAAGTCATTGATTAGTAATTAATAAATCACCATTTTAAATTACATTTTATATAGAGCGACATATCCTAATTGGATATTAAAATCAGCCGCCGCTCTTTTGCATCCATGCAAACGCGGCATTTGTATATCCTATACTTCAAGTGGACACCATAGATATAGACTGTCTTTACTAAAAATTAATTATATCTTATTGATACAAGGAGGTTTTCTAACATGTCCACATTGCAAATCTATAAAAGCATATATGACAAAGTGTCCATTAAAATATAGTTATATGACAACAAAGAATAAAAATGGCTGAGCTAATTGAAACAATTCAAGATAAATTATTGTCTGATCGAGAAATATGGAATGCCGGAAATAATAATGAAGTTTCTATAATTCTTGAAAATGAAAATTGTACATTTCATATAAACAATAGCAATGGTAATGATATTACAAGTCTTATTGCAGCTAATTTAGATGCTGTGGAAATTCAACATAATTTATATCAATCCATTGATTCATGGATGTTTGAAGTTCCAAAGTCAGAAAAAGAACGAATTCTTAAGTTAATAGACAATGAATGGTGATTAAAATGTCATATAACAAGTCACTCCAAAGCGACGCGCCAAAGGCGCGCTGCTGAGTTAAAACGTTAGGTCTTATTAAATAAAAAATGAGCTAATGAAATGAATGAGTATCTTGAATTAGTAATTTTAGTCTTAGGCATGACTTGCTTTTATCTGTTTTTTATTTTCGGTATACCCTGGGTAGAAAGAAAATTCAAAATTACAGGAAACTCTATTAAATCGGGTGAAAAGCTAGGCCTGAAACTAAGAGAAAAATTAATTTCAAAACCGAAAGAAAAATTTCCTAATGAAATAAAAATAGAACAATTTGAACCATCTGATGATGAAGTTATTGAAGAATGGAACAGAAAATGTGAGCAGCATTTAAGAGATATACACGGTGTCAATGCATTAAAACTAAAAGATAATGGTGATTATCCTTGGGTAATTTATTTTGGTGCTGGTGAATTTATTCGAGAAGAACCTTTTTTTACAAAAATGAACGATGCTATATATGAAGCTCTCACTTCATTAGAGAATGTTAATGAAGTACATGCAGAGGATAGAGAGAAATATATAGTTTCTGGCAATCCTAGTGGGCACGAGTTAGTAAAAGTTGTGTCTGAAGCAATTGATAATTTTGCGAAATCATATATAGATGAGTGGAAAGAATACTGTAAACAGACCTAACAAGAAAATCCAGCCGACCTTCGAAAGCGTCGCTTCGCTCTGCTTTTTCGGCCGGCTGATTTAAACGTTAGCATTCATAATCATGCAAATAAACTTTTACATGGGACCAGAGGATGAAAAAAACTTCATTGACTATATTACTAGTCGTGACGGATATTTAATTCCACAATATTGGAAATCAAAGCAAATTCCTATCTTAAAAGAATTAAAATTTTGGAGATATGATCAACAGAATGAAGACTGGATATGGTCAATACAGCTATTAAAGAACGATATTTTTCCATATCAAAATTATAATTCTGATACGTGGATTACTTATTTGCCACAATTTAATCACTATTTTGCTCATGGACCTGCTTTTGAATTTACAAGATCCCAACAAAAGGAAGAAGGTTTATCTCATGGAAGAATATATGGTGGATTATTAAGTGAATCTAGTTTCACCCCTCCAAATAGCAATCAGAACTCTAAAAATAAGTTCAGTATTTTTTCATTATTTAAGAAAAAGAATTCAATAGAAAATAATGAAGATTATTCAGAGTCATATAAAAATTTAATTAATTTCTATAGATCCTGCTGTAATTATATTAGAAAAAACTATAGAAAAGATAAGGCGGGCTTTTATCATGGCCAACATAGCGACAGAATGGAAGAAGAGTTCGGGGTTAAAAAATTACCATGAATGCTAACAAATCATTCGTGTGGGACTGCAAAAAGCTTCGCTTTTATGCAGCCCCACAATTCAGCCGATAGAGATTTAAACCTTAAGGAAATTTTTATGAAAAAGCTGACTTTAATATTATACCTCTTGTTGTATTTTTTTT
>CAYLSF010001098.1:0-2985 GCA_964385675.1 uncultured Saprospiraceae bacterium | reverse complement strand
TTAGGCATAAATGTATTTAATTTCATTATTATATTTGTTATTATTAGTTACTTTAATCTGATTTGTAATCTATTCTAGCTTTACAGCATATAGGTTAACATTATTAATTAGTGTTTATCTGGTTTTTTTTATAATTTTATATTTACTTGGGGTAGATTTTATTAGCTTATTTATTATATTAGTGTATGTTACGGGGATTTTATTTATTTTATTATATTCATTTTTTACACTAAATTCAAGTAGGTTTTCATTTTTAAATAATATGATCCAGACTGTGAAAATGTATACCTTTAGTTTTGGGTTTTTAGTGTTTTTAGCTTCTTTAAATTTTATTTTTTATTTTATTTTTTTATATTTTTCAAATATAACTTTATTTCTTCCGTATACTTTTTTGGAAACTTTGAGTTCTCCAATTACTGACCCGACACAGATTACAGATACAGCTTTATTGGTAAAAAACGACACTTCTGATTGTTTTTTTAAGGGTGCAGGAATATGTGTACCTGTATCAAACGCATTTGAACTTTATTCTTCGATGATCGCAGTAAATGACAAGATTGATTTATTTCTTCAGGCGTCGGAAGAATTGAAAAATTATATTTTATCATTAGATTACGTCCAATCTGGTAAACAATTTTCGTCGAAAGATTTTGAACAATTATTTGTAACGTTTGAATTAAAAGTTAAGAGTTTAAAATTATCATTTTCTCACCCTATTCATTCTTGCAATTCGGAACTTTCAGATTTTAATAAAAACATTCAATCAGTTGGTAAAATACGTTTTGATTTTATAGCTATGATACTAGAACTTCAGGATATGTTAGAGACGGCTCAAATGGAACAGACCGCTTCAATTTATTCGAGATCAGCAAAAGAACCTAGTCCATTATGATATGAAGCTTTGTCTGCAATTTTTACAGCGGAAAAGTCTAATCATACAATTACTCAAGACATGGGTTTAGATCTTCGAAAATTAACTAGGGCTTTTGTGCTTATTGCTTCAGACCCTGAAAATATCATTGCATATAAATTGACTTTAACTCACAATTTATTTGTAAATAACTCTCTTGAGAATATGAATAAACTCCTTAATGACTCAATTTGTTCGTCAATTAATTATTTTGAAACCGTACAAAACCTGCCTACCCCAACCTGTATTTTAAACGGAAAACATTTATTTACCACACCGGATCAAAGTACAGATCTACCGGTAAAAGACATGAACGTACGTTTCGTACCTGTTAAAAAAAAAGTACCTGAATGTTTCCTTACAAAATTTGGTGTCTGTATTCCTATGTCAAAATTGCTTGAAACTTCTATTTTAATGGATAAGGTAAATTATAAAATTGATTTATATCTTCAAGCGTCAGCAGAATTAAAAAATTATATTTTATCTTTAAATTATGTTCAATCAGGTAAACAATTTTCACCTGAAGATTTTGAACAATTATTTTTAACATTTGATTCAAAAATAGAAACATTAAAATTAAAATTTACACATTCAATACACTCGTGCGATCCAAAAATTTCTAAATTCCAGGATAATGTTGATTCAGTTTGTAAAATACATACTGACTTTAGTGATATGATAGTGAAACTGAAACATATGGTAGAAACAGCTCAAATGGAACAAACCGCTTCAATTTATTCGAGATCAGCGAAAGAACCTAGTCCTTTATGGTATGAGGCTTTGTCGGCAATTTTTACGGCGGAAAAATCGAATCATACAATTACTCAAGGCATGGGTTTAGATCTTCGAAAATTAACTAGAGCTTTTGTGCTTATTGCTTCAGATCCTGAAAATATCATTGCGTATAAGTTGACTTTAACTCACAATTTGGTAATAAATAACTCTCTTGAAAATATGGATAAACTTTTAATTGATTCCGTTAACTCTTTGACAGCATATTTTGAACAGGCAAAAATTATGTCGATGCCTAAATGTATTTGAGAAGCAAAACGTGCAATGGCTCCATTAGCTGGTTTAGTTAGCGCAGATAGTCCTTCGCCTCGTTGTCCTTTAACACTAGACTACGGTGCCTGTATTCCAGCTGATCATTATTTAACAACTCATGATTGGATGCACATAATTGATAATAAACGGGAAATAGTTTTAAAAGAGTGACAAGAATATAAAAAATATATTTTATCATTAGATTGTGTTAAATCCGGCAGTACTTATACTTCAAAAGATTTTGAAATTATATTTAATAAAGTCGAGAATCAATTAAATATGGAAGAAATTGGTAGAAAGCACCCTATACATTCTTGTGATTCTAAACTTAACAACTTAAAAGTAAATATCGATAGAGCACTTTATTTACAGATATTATTAGCAAATTCTTTAATTGAAATTCAAAAAATGGTTTGAACTTTACAGCTTGATGCGGTTATTAAATTATGCTCTGAACCACAATTCGCTTCAATATTATCTTATTTTGAATCTACTGGGTTAGATACTAAATCATATAAGTTTATCCCTTATTTAAGACTGTATGTAGATATTTATACAAATTATACAGGTATGGATTCGGATATAAAAAATGTTTTGGATTTACATACGCAACAACAAGTCACAATTGTAGCGCACAATAATCATCTAATCGAAACATCATCTGCATTTGTAAAACCACTGATTAATTTTTTTAAATTTTCTTCTGACCATCTAACCCCATTTTGTTTACATTATTGTCCGGAATCTTTTTTAGATAATTCTGATACTGGCTGTAGCATTGCTAAAACTGCTAAAGCATTGGATGCAACTTTAGAGGCTATACAAAATGCTGTAGCTGAAGAAGAATTTGTTGTTTTTGATGATACTGTTAAAATTATTGATACAGATTTACCAAATAAAACACCGGAAACTGTTATTTTATATCAAGAACAGGAATTATGTTATAAGAAAACTTTGTGAGGATTAAATATAATAGAACCTTTTTTTAAAGGATTTAATCCGAACATGTTTTATGACTTTAGTGTTGCATT
>CAYLSF010001097.1:0-2996 GCA_964385675.1 uncultured Saprospiraceae bacterium | reverse complement strand
ATGCAAATAGGTTATATTTGTATAAAATGAATGGTTTATGAAAAAAGAATTTAATACAACAGGCGTTTGTTATCCTCATGAGCATTATATGATGAATAATAATCGTCAACTTAAAGAAGTATTTGCTCTAATTGAACGAGGAAAGTATTTTACGCTAAATCGCCCACGACAATTTGGCAAGACCACAAGCCTTCATTTTTTAATAAATATGTTATCTCAAAAAGAAGCCTATTTAGGTATTCGTTTGACTTTTGAAGATGTGCAAGGTAAAAGTCATGAAAGTGAAGGTAACTTTACGGAGATGTTTTGGAAAAAATTAGAACGAGCTTTTAGAAGAAAAGATAAGCATCCTTTCAATACCTTGAAATCACTTCCTAAAGCCACCAATTACCATGAATTAGCAGAAACTATTACTAACCTCGCTCACGAAACTGACAAAAAACTCGTCATGCTCATTGATGAGGTTGATGCGAGTACCAATCATATTGCGTTTTTGCAGTTTTTGGCAATGCTTCGCAGTAAATATCTCAACCGCTATGAACCACAAGATAAAACCTTCCACAGCATTGTCTTAGCAGGGGTACACGATATAAAGTCCTTAAAATATAAACTGCGTCATCGTGATGATGTGGAGTACAATTCCCCCTGGAATATTGCGACAGATTTTAAAGTCGATATGTCCTTTAAACCAAAAGAAATTGCACCGATGTTGGAGGAATATTCAGCAGCGGAAGGTGTTGCAATGGATATTCCTGCTATTGCGGAACGGTTGCATTATCATACCTCGGGTTATCCATTTTTGGTCAGTCGGTTATGTAAGATTGTAGCGGAAGAAATATTGCCAAAGCGAGAAAATTATTCTGATAGTTATCAGAAAAGTTGGAGTTTAAAGGACATTGAACAAGCTGTTCAAATCCTTTTGAATGAAGATAATACGAATTTTGGTAGTTTGATTAAAAATCTCGAAAACCATCAAGATTTATATGACTTGACTTTCAGAATAGTGATTAAGGGTAGTGAGATTGCATTTAATGTAGATAATCCGACGATTCGTAAAGGTATTTTGTATGGTGCTTTTAAACGAAATGGTAAAATAAAGATTCATAATCGGGTTTATGAACAACGCATTTATAATTATTTAGCGTCCAAAGTAGAAACAAGCATCCAAACTGATAGCTATAGTGCAAGTGCTGAATTTCAACTGCCAAATGGTGGTTTGAATTTCGAGAAGGTCTTACAAAAATTTCAACAGTTTATAAAAGAAGTTTATAGCGATAAACAAGCTGACTTTCTGGAACATCAATGGCGAGTAATTTTTATGGCGTTTATTCGTCCAATTGTCAATGGTGAAGGTTATACCTTCAAGGAGGTCGAAACATCACAAGAAAAACGATTGGATATTGTAGTGACTTATAACACGTTCAGATATATTATTGAACTCAAAAAATGGTATGGCAATACTTATCACCAAAGAGGATTGACGCAATTAGCTGATTACTTAGACATTCACAACCTAGAAAAAGGCTATTTGGTCATTTTTGATAGAAAACGTCAAGAAATTAATAAAGCTGAAACGATTAAGCATCTTGGTAAAACCATTTCTGCCGTGTGGATTTAAAAAGATTTTTACTGAACAGCTCTGATAAAAGAGTAGAACTTAATCCATATTTCTAATTAGCCGCCATCTGCTGTTCAAAGTTCAATACAATAAATTCCGCAGGACGCAGCGGAGCAAATGAGACAGACACTATCATTTTACCGTCTAAAACATCTTGAGCGGTCATTGTTTTCCCCAATCCAACTTGCACATTAAAAGCCCGTTCAGCTGTTGGCCCTACTAATCCACCTTGTTTCCATATATTCATTAAAAAATTGGAAATATTCGCTTCAACTGTTCGCCATGTATTCGCATCATTCGGTTCAAATACCATAGACTTCAAATAGTTATCAATCGAATGTTCCATCATCAACGCCATTCTTCTGACAGGGACATATCGCCATTCATTATCATTACCTGCCAAAGTCCTAGCCCCCCAAACCAAATGTCCTCTTCCTGTAAAAGTCCGTAAAGCATTGATAGATTTTCCATCACTAGCCACATTCATTGTTGCTTGTTCTCGATCCGTAATAGATTGTGTCAATCCCGAAATCCCCGAAATAGATACATTGGCGGGAGCTTTCCATACGCCTCCTTCATTATCAACATTCGCATAAATTCCAGCTATCACGCTCGGCGGTAATGTTTCTATCTGTTTTGCCAATGCCATTTTAATACGACTAGATGATTTTCGTTTTACCATAGTTGCCATCTTATCCCAACCCTCAATATAGTCCACAGGATTTACGCCTTGATAAGGTCGTACCTCTACCCAAGGATAATACGCTGCTCCATATTCCAATCCTTCATTTTGAATATCGCTTCTAAAATTGTCAATACTTGTATTTTTATTGGTCGTCTCAAAAATATCCAATATCGCAAAGCGATTAAAAGCTTCAGCATGTTGTAACATCGCTCGTTGTACCTCCGCTTGTTCATCGCGAGGTAAAGTCATTACATCAGGTATGACGATTTGATTAACATCAGTTGCTTTTTCTAGTTTTTTTAAGCCACTTAGTAATGCTGTTTTTTGTACGCTCACCCTATAATTCCCAGAAGAAACCACATAACACTGTGTCCCTCCATTTTCAAAAAATAATCGAACAGAATGGTATAAATAAAATCGGTTGGTGGTGGTCGGTTGTAATTTAATTTTACCAGCACCATTTGTGACGAGTTTAAACTTTGGCTTTGCTGCCCCTCCAAATAATCGTTCAAATTCCCTAATAGACGTAATCAACCTCGCATTCCCTTTAACTAAATTCTTTTCTGTACAGCCTATATACGCAGGAATAGCCGTTTCAACTTGCGCGATAGAATTCCCAGATGGTATTTCTTGAATATAAACACCAGGCATTTTGGGAGTGGGTTTGATTTGACCGAATAAGGGTAAAGGGAG
>CAYLSF010001096.1:0-3001 GCA_964385675.1 uncultured Saprospiraceae bacterium | reverse complement strand
GATAAACTCACTTTTTCAAGCCAAAATATCGAATAAAATTTTCTATTCAAGAATGTACATTTATTTAATCATCATTCCTAAAGGTTATCATTCCGTATAATACTTGATTATTCTTGACGTTGTAGTTCTGCTTTCCGCATAGGCATAGCATCTATAATTGCAAATAACTCTTGGGTGTCTAAAAATTCATTTTTGACCCGCTTTACGCCTCCATCCAAACCAATTAATTGAATTTCAAAGGTCTTTTTCGTCTTTTTCAATGTATCCCAAGTTGATGATTTTTTGAGTCGTTGCATCAATTTTATGCCCTCCTTTAAATCACTTCTAGCAATATGATATACTCTTAGTTTACGCTCTTTCATTCCTTGTTCAAAGGCTTGCCAATGCTTGATTTGTTTCACATACAAGGGATTCTTAAAATCATCTGTAAAGACTAATAAGATTCGATTTTCCCAACGGTGATGTGCTAAGTTTTGAGCCAATAAGGAGGACGAAATTAGCATACTCAATACTCCTAAAAAAAATTGAAGTTTTTTCATATTCGTGTAACAATAATAGTTCTATAAATGTAAATTATGTTTGAACTGCTCTTAATCCATTCAAAGATGGTAGTTTATTACTATTTTTATGGTGCTTCTTTATTTGGTCTTCTAGATTTTCAAAATGATCTAATAGAGTGATGGAAACACGGATGATGCGGATCGAACGGATAAATACAGCTCAGATTTCATTTTAAAATCATTTATTTTAGATTTTTAACCCACTTATTGTTATTACATAAAAAGTTATAATAAGACGCTTCTAATCTTAACAGGTACAACAATCGTCTCGATAGCTATCAAAAGTCGATTGTCGATTGTCGATTACCAATTACCAAAAGTATAATCATTAGACGTCATAAATTGTTATAATATTATTAATCAATGACTTATTTTTAAACAGTTTGGCATAAGTTTTTCTGCAATATCACCTATGTACGATCAAGAACAATACAAAATTAATTCTGATAGTGCTATACGACCATCAGAGACATCACGTATCAAAGCATTAAAAAATTATCGAATTTTAGATACTTTAGAGGAAGAAGAGTTCAATTCTATTACTAAAATTATTGCACAAATTTGTAATGTTCCTATTTCACTTATCACCTTTATAGATAAAGATAGACAATGGTTTAAATCTACTCATGGAGTCGGTGAATTAAAAGAAACAACGCTTGAAGCTTCTTTTTGTAGTCATACCATAAGAGAGGTAAAAGATCATATGGTGATCAATGACCTCAGTCAAGATACTCGATTTGAAGCTAATCCCTTTGTAACGGGAGAACCTCATGTGAAATTTTATGCAGGAGTCAGCCTAATTACACCTAATGGACATCGGCTAGGAACCGTTTGTGTGCTTGATGATAAACCTAGAGAACTAACTCAAGAGCAATTTGAGTCTCTAGAATTAATGTCAAAATATACAATGCGACTACTAGAGTTAAAAAAGCAAAATGAGGCACTAAAAGTGGCTCAAAATTCTTTAAACTCTTTAAATCAAAGTCTAGAACAATTCACCTATTCTATTGCACATGACATCAAAAGTCCATTAAGAATTATGTCAGGTTTTACGCATTTTTTGATGCGAGATAAAACTAAAAATAAGCTCAATGAAACCGAACAAGAGTATTTAGATTTCATTGTGAGTAGTGCTAATGAATTATCTAATTATACGAATAATCTACTTCGTTTTGCTCAAAATACGCAAATGAATACGGTAGATTGCACGGAAGTTGACTTGACTAAACTATGTCGTTCTATTGCAAATTTGGTTAATCTAAATAATGAAGTCGTTTTTTTAACCGATGACCTACCTACGATTTACACCTCTGAAGTGGGTTTAAAGCAAATTTTACAAAACCTAATATCCAATTCTATTCGATATAGAAATCCAAATGTGGCAACGCCTTATGTAGCGGTTGAGTTAGAAACGTTACCGAATCATTATCAATTCAAAGTCATTGATAATGGTAAAGGAATTTCAGCAACACAAAAGGAAGCTATTTTTGAACTATTCAAAAAAAATAAACTCAATCGAGAAAGTACAGGAATTGGGTTGAACGTGGTTAAAAGAATTGTAGAGAAAATGAATGGTACAATGAGCGTTGATTCGGAGGAAGGCAAAGGAACGACTGTTACATTTACGATTGAGCGCGTTTTATAAAGTTCTATATATTGATCATTCCATTCAATCTTTACGAAAAAGTTGCTTTAAGTTATGCTTATAAGTCTGTCCTACAGGAATTAAATGTTCTCCAATCAAGATTCGATTGCCTTCTATCGTTTTGATTTTACGAGTTGCAATGATGAAAGACTTATGGACTCTTAGAAAATCGGATGTAGGTAATAATGTTTCAAAGGCAGAAATTTTTTCATGGCTAATTATCATTTCTCCTGTTAAAAATACCTTTGTATAATTACCATACGCTTCAATAAAAAGAATATCATCTGTATGAATTTGATGGATTTTCTTATCACCTTTCAGAAAAAAACGAGTTGCTTGTTTTTCTACAACAGGAGTAAAAATTGGTTTAGATTCAACCCTAACTTTGTTGATTGCTTTTAAAAATCGTTCAAATGAAAAGGGTTTCAGTAGATAATCTGCCACATTCAACTCATATCCTTCTAAAGCAAATTCTTTGTAGGCTGAAGTCACAATAACTTTAGGGACTTGTCGCATGGTTTTCAGTAAATCAAATCCAGAGAGTTTAGGCATATTAATGTCTAAAAAAATTAAATCAACTGTTTTTGTATTCATCAATTGCATTGCCTCAAACGCATCATAACAATTACCTACCTTTTCAAGATACGGTAAATTTTTACAATAATTTTCTATGATGTGATGTGCAATCGGTTCATCATCAATAATACAATATTTCATGATAATTCGAGATTTAATTGAACATTGTAGGTTGATTCTTTTAATGTTATTTCCAATTTATGGTGATTAGGGTATAAAT
>CAYLSF010001095.1:0-3003 GCA_964385675.1 uncultured Saprospiraceae bacterium | reverse complement strand
TACTTAATGTTAATTTTATATTATCTACCAACGTTGGTTTTGTTGGTGTTAAAATAGTCGCTTCTTTCATAATATTAAATAATTAAAATCGTATTATAAAAAGATCTGAGGCATGTTAAATGCCTCAGATTGAACATGTTATTAAGCCTTAGCTTTATTGAATTTCGTCTTTATTTCCTATTTTAAAACTATTGATATAACCGATAGGATCTTTTCCGTCATACGTTTTTCCATCTATGAAGTCTGTCGTAGCCGGTTTGAAACCATCGGTTTCAGGAAGGTCTTCCGCAGGAATTTTTCCTTCTGCGACCAATGCTTCCGCTGCTGTTTTCCATACATCAGGGCGATAGATTTCTTTAATTTTTTCAGCATACCATTCTGCTGATTTCGCTTCTGGAATTTGTCCCCAACGTCTCATTTGTGTTAAAAACCAAATACCATCAGAGTAGAAAGGATAAGTCGCATTGTAACGGTAAAATACATTGAAGTCGGGCATGGAGCGTTTGTCTCCTTTTTCAAATTCAAATGTACCCGTCATAGAGTTGGCAATTACTACAGAATCCGCTCCTACATAGTCAGGCATAGATAAAATACCAACAGCTGCAGGACGATTTGCTGGATCATCCAACCATTTTGCAGCTCTAATTAGTGCCTTAGTCACTGCAACTGCTGTGTTTGGGTATTTCTCTATAAAATCTTTACGCATCACAAATACTTTCTCTGGGTTGTTTTTCCAAATGTCATAGTTCGTTATTACAGGTACACCGATTCCTTTAAATACAGCCTGTTGATTCCAAGGTTCCCCCACGCAGTACCCATAAATTGTACCTGCTTCCAAAGTAGCGGGCATTTGTGGTGGCGGGGTTACAGATAATAATACATCTGCGTCCACCTGACCTTGAATGTTGTCAGCGGTGTACATTCCTGGGTGAATGCCTGCCGCTGCCAACCAGTAACGGATTTCATAATTATGTGTTGATACAGGAAAGACCATTCCCATTTTAAAAGCCTTTCCATCTTTTTGATAAGATTCTACTACGGGTTTAATTGCATCTGCCTTAATAGGATGAACGGGTTTTCCGTCTTTCATCGGAATATTAGGTTTCATTTTCGCCCATACATCGTTAGAAACCGTGATACCATTTCCATTCAAATCCATTGAAAAAGGCGTTACTAATTCAGCTTGACGACCAAACCCTGCACCTGCTGCAATCGGCTGACCTGCCAACATGTGCGAACCGTCTAAGTTTCCATCAATTACACGGTCTAATACATTTTTCCAATTTGATTGTGCTTCTATCGTTACAAATAATCCCTCCTCTTCAAAATAACCTAACTCTTTCGCAATAGCTAAAGGTGCCATATCTGTCAACTTGATAAACCCAAAAGTCAACTGCGGTTTTTCAATTGCTAAATTTGTTGTTACGGCTTCTGTTGTGTCTTCTGCCGTTTTGCTACTACTTCCACAACTCCATAGTAATGCAGTCAAGGCAAATACAACTAAAATATTTAATTTTTTCATCATAATCATTTTAATAAACTTGAATTTAAACAACTCACTTTAAACTGATAATCAATCCTTTATTTAAAAAACTAAGCTAACCACTAACCACTAACCACTAACCACTAATCACTAATCACTAACAATTACTTCTTCTCCGATTTAAAAAATGTTGGTTTGAAGGTAAGCATCATCCAGCCCCAGCTATTTAGCTTTTCATCACCTGGACGAAGGGCGATTAAGGTATCTGTACCGAATAATTGAGAGTAGCCAATATTTAAGGTTACGGATTTAGCTAATTTCACACCATACACTAAGTCCACTTCAAATGCCATAGGAGCAGATAATTCTGCACCATCCGCAGCTAACTGCGTAGAACCTGTTAAGAACTCATGGAAATGAGCTTTAATAAATCCTTTTCCTGCCTTGAATTTTGTTTTTAAATAAATATCCGTTACGCCCACATTTCCATTTGCTGGACCGACGAAGAAATAATCCATCAATCCATTAAAAGCGTGATTTGTGCCGTAGTCAGGGGAGAAATTTGTAATGGTGCTAGAAGCATCATCGTCATCTTTTCCAGAAATATATTCTACCCCAAAAGTTAATGGAGTTACTTTTGTTTTAAGCGTCAAATTAATCCCAGCCAATAAAGCGTTTACATCATTTCCGCCTAATTCTCCTGTTTGATAATAAACATCACCACCTAATACCATATTATCAATATTCACTTTTCCAGTAGCACCAAAAGTTTGTTTAGCCGAATAGGTAGAGTCAGCATTTTGAGTTGTTGCATTTAATGCCAATAAAGAAACGGAGCCTCCCTTGAATCCTTGATTGTACCAAGCATACGCCATATCTCTATAGTTCCCGCCTACAGAATAGAAATCTGCTGCTGGATTTTGTATATAAGCTGGTTCTGGAATATCATCATCAGAGTTATAAGCAGTTCCGATGTGTAATTTTGTCTTTTTTGCTGCATCTTCATATAAGAACAATAAAGCATCATGTCTTCTACCTTGTTGAGCCCACTCTAAGCCTCCTAAAAAACGTTGATTATCATAAGAAATAATTTGACGACCAGCCTTTATTGAAAATTTATCCGATACAAAATATTGTCCCCATGCTTCACTTAAATAAGTGTTACCATCTTCTTGCTTAAAAATTTGAGGTGTTTCTCCCCAAATTCTAACATCTTGTAGCGATAATCTAAACTTATATTTTTCTTCTTTATAGTCAAAATTGACCCTGCTTCGTTGCTCTACAAAAAAGGAAGCAGAATTAGCACTTGTAGTCGGTGTTTTAAAACCATTACGAAACTCTGCACGAGGTCTTACTTCTCCTGACATCATGAACTGAGCATGGACTATAGTCGTCATACCCAAGAAAAGGAAAAGTGCGATTGTTTGATAAATATGCTTCATAACTTTAAGTGTTTAGATAATGAATATAATTAAGTAATAAAGCGCGCTATTTCTATTATTACAATCGCAAGTTAGGTA
>CAYLSF010001094.1:0-3005 GCA_964385675.1 uncultured Saprospiraceae bacterium | reverse complement strand
ATCGACAAAAATCATTTTATGCCTAGTCCTACTTTTGCAGCCTATTTTAGATTAGAAGAGGTTGCTTTGAAAGCTATAATGAATGTTTTTAATCAAGACTCTAAAGCAAAAGTTTTTGGTATATCAAAACTGTACAATACTAGAAACTACTACCCAAATCTTTCTTTAACAGAAAAAAAATTATTACAGGCTTTTAATTACATGAATGAATTAAAGCAATTGTTTTATAAACATGATAGTGCTAAAGCTTTAGCAAAAACAGCTTTATATCACAAAGATACTTTTCCGCTACGGCCTTACCCTAAGTTGCAGTTTCAATTAATGGATGATTTAGAATTTGTACTAGATATTATGCCAAAGGATAAGATTCCTTCTAAGACAATTCTTAACTTATATCTCAGCACCATGCGGGTTTGCCCCTCCGAAGCTCATTTAATTGTCTTACCTAAATATTTAGATTACCTAGAAACCTATGTAATTCAGGATAATAAAAAGAAAAATATCAATTATTTAAATTACTACGTTGAAGGTATTCGATTATTTATAGATGATGAGCAATGTATCTTAAAGGCAGCAGAAATTATTAAGACCACTCTATATGGCATTCTTGATATAATTGGTATGATTGATATGTTTACATCTGGCAAACAATCTAAACAACAAGTTAATGATACCTATTTAAGAATCAAAGAAGTACGTATTGAGTTATCTAAACTAGAAACCTTGTATGACCAACGCTGGAAACCCATTTTTATCAAAGCGGTACAAACGGATTTTGAAGAGATAGAGGCAGGTATTTCGATGGCATTAAGTAATGAATTCAACCGCAAAAAAGCCAAAATGAAAAATGTAACTAACAATGATATCAGCCTAGAAGCCCTAATTGAGTTTGCAAGTATTCCTCGTAATAGAAGACCTAGAAAGCATCGAGTATTTACAAGTGTTGGAATTATGGTGGGGGAAATTTTGGTGTTGGTTAGGCAATTTTTGAAGTAATGATGTAACAGATTTCATTCTTAGGGCTTGGGAGTCCCGATAGCTATCGGGAGAAATAAATTCGGGATGACGTTTAAGCAAGTTTTGTTTTTAGAAATGCAGTAATAACAGCTAAAGCATTATTAAAATTAGTAGAATTATTAACGACTAAATCGGCAGTTTGGCGATAGGGTAGGATATATTTTTCGTAAGCAGGTGTCACATGGTGTTCAAAACGATAAACCACATCATCTAAAGGATAATTTCGCTCTGTAGCATCTCGCATAATTCGACGAATAATTTTTAAATCATCTCTAGCATCTACAAAAACTTTTAAATCCATTAGTTCTGCTATGGCTTGAAAATGAAATACAAATAATCCTTCAATTAATAAAATAGGAGCAGATTTGAAGGTCAGCAGTTTTGGAGTAGCATTTATATTATTAAAAGTATATTCTTCTTTGGTGATGGTCTTTCCAGCTACTAAACTCAAAATATCTGTTTCGTAAGCTTTTTCATCAAATGAGGATGGTAAATCAAAATTACACTTACCTGAGGCATCTACATATTGCTCCGACATGGGTTTGTAGTATTCATCTTGTGATAAGACACAGATTTCTGATTCAGAAAATTGTCCTTCTAAAGCTTTTAAAAAAGATGTTTTCCCTGAGCCACTTCCACCCGTAATGCCGACAATGTAAGGTTGATTCATTTCACTTTAATTTGCAGCAAAATTAGGGGTATTTTTTGAATTTTGTAGTAAAAATCTGTAAAACTGTAATAGTTAATAAGGGTTTTCTTATAAAAATCATTTTGAATTTTTGAACCGCAGAATATCGAATATTGAACTTTTACTAATAAAATTTGCTAAAAGCAAATTTTATTATTCGATTTATTCTTTACTTCTGCGGTTCAATATTCGATATTCTGCGGTTCAATCAATGTAATTTCATTTTTATAAGAAAGCCCTTAATAGTTAATAGGTGTCCCGATATAGTTCTTGAGACACCTATTAAATTGCTTCCACGTGACTTTTAATCAAATATTAAAAGAGGGCATGGTTAATAGATTAGCTTCTTTCAATTGATCTTCAATATGAGCCGTTACTAAACCATATTTATATAAGTCGTGTATATCTCTAATTAAAATAGCTTGTATTTTTTTCTCTTCAATTATAATTCTTTGTCCAATAATACCTAATAGTAGTTTTTCCATTTCAAATGAGCTTAGTTTTTCCCCTAATCCAATACGCTTCGACGGTCTTTGTGATAAATTATAATTTATAACGGTTTGAAGATCGGCCTTAGTAAAATACAAAGCATCTCCACTACTTGAATATAAATAGTCATTATCCATATTCACACCTTTCAAATCTGGATGAATAGTCCATACAAATTCATTAAACTTATCTTGATTAAACATACCATTTTGAAATATTCCAGTATGAACACCATTTTTTAAGGTATGGATAAAACCAGTATTCACGCCTTTATCATCAAAACTCCCCTTAATGGCGTTGGGTAATATTTGATACCACTTATCAGCAGCATACGCTACCATTTTAACTAGGCCATCAATGTTCTTAATATTGGAGTCTTGATTTAAAGCATTCGCCCATTTGACTAGATCCGCATTTTTTAATCCTGGTAAAAATTTTTCTCCATAAGCCGCTTTGCTTCTTGCGGCATCTAGCATAGGACATACAATTCTATTTGTTCTGACATCTACTTTTTTAGCATCTAAAAATGCCGCACGTCTTTTACGATAAGGTAAACTAACCTCATTGTATCCATGAGGATTTTTTTGTACCAATCTTTCCATAATTTAATATTCATTTAGTTCTATTGAGGCTGGAACAACAACTGTAGCCAATATTGAAATTTTTTAGGATTCCAAACTATTCATAATTTTATGAGGTGTATTTTGGCATTGAGGTTTCCATTACAATAAGGTTTAATAAGTTTATTAACAATACTAAATTAGAAAAAATATTTTGATTGTCGAAATCTGCCTGTTGGCAGATAGGATCA
>CAYLSF010001093.1:0-3005 GCA_964385675.1 uncultured Saprospiraceae bacterium | reverse complement strand
ATAAGTAGGTTTACTTATTTGATTGTCACGAATACACGAATGAAAATTCATATAATTCATTGGTTTTTAATAAAATATAATTCGTGCATTCGTGGCTTATTATCAAGTTAATTACGTCAACCTACTTAGCTAGGGTTACTTAATTGTTCATTCTGATAGCTATTAGGAGTTAAACTCCTAAATTATTATTTATCAAGTGTTTGATTCAAATAGTTTAACAATTAGGTAAACCTATTTATTTTGGGTTTGCTTCTAATGCTTTACTTTCCTGTTAAGGAATGTAAAGCAATGGACTAGAAAATTATCATACTTATTTTTGATACATACTTGAATTTATCAGAACTTAAATCAAGTAAATAACGTCAAGAAAGTCAACACAGCAATAGTCAAACAAAGCGGAGCATACAATCGTGTGTCCCAATAGGCGAATTGAGTATTGGTGACCGATTTAAAAAAACCTACAAATTTAAAATCACCTATAGCTCGAATTAAAAAGATAAAACCGATTGCCCAAGTTCCGTAGTAAAATAAATTATTGATAGAAGACATTTCAAAAACACCTACATTGCCTAACACGATAAATGCAAATAATAACAAACCAATAGCCACAATACTTGTCATAAATGCATTGGGGTTAAATAACTTCTCATCATTATCTTCAGGTATAATAATATCTTTATTCATATCGCCTGTAAAAGCCCAATAAAAGTGTACTAGACTTAAAAAAGTAAATATGATAGAAACAATAAAACCCGTAATCAAGGCAACCTCCATAAAATTGTCGAGCTACTTTTGGAAATCCATTAATGAAACCTATCAATTATTAACAGTTCATTAATGGTATTTTAGAATTAATTTAAATACTAATCTATAAAAACTAGCTCACCTTGTCAAGTTTTAATATTAAATAAGTAAATAAATCAATAGAATCATACCTATTTAGTTGCTTTCCCGATAACTATCGGGATTGGTTATTTTTTGTAAAATACTAAATGCTCAATCCCGATATTGACGGCAATATTCATTAATGAGGTTTAAAGCCTGTTGTTCCCCTTTGTTGAGGGCGATGTGCCAATCGCTACACCCATCTGTCTTAAAGCCTAAATTATATTTGGCTACTCCTCGATTCAAATAAACCGCGTACAAACTAGCATCCAATGCAATAGCTTGATTACAATCCTCCAATGCTCCACGGAAATCTTTCAATTTAATTTTTGCTCCACCTCGATTCTGATATGCCGTAGCATGAGAAGGATTATAATTTATCGTCATCGAAAAAGCATCTATCGCCTTGTGGTATTCTTGAAAGCGAATATGCACCATCCCTTTATAATGATAGGCTTGTGCGAGATTAGAGCCATACGTAATCGCTTTATCAAAGTCTTCTACAGCACCATAATACCCTCCCGTTTTAAAACGGCAAACGCCACGGTTATAATAAGCGTCAGTAAGACTAGAATTAATGCTAAGGGCTAATGAAAAATCTGTAATCGCATTTGATAAATCGTTTAATTCAATACGAGAGAGTCCTCTACTGTGATATAAAACGGCTTTATCAGGATGTGTTTTTAACGCTAAGTTATAATCCGAAATAGCAGAGCGGTGTTGCCCTAATTTCGCTTTGGCAGAACCTCTATTATAATAAGCCATAGCGGACAAGGAAGGTTTTAACTGTATGGCTCGTGTAAAATCTTGAATCGCTCCGTGATAGTTGCTAGCATTGACTTTAGCAACACCTTGTGATATAAAATCTTCGGCATATTGTCCATGAACGGTTATAAAAAATAGACAAAGTAAAATAGTTAAAAAGTGTCTCATCGGTGTCAGAATTGATAGATTGATATAGTTCTGTATAGTCAACAAAAATACAGATTTTATCTTTTACTATATGACTTTACAAATTGTAATGATTGGTTTTTGGCTAAATTTTTAATTGAAGGTACTTTTTTTTGAGAATCTAAAACTATATAATAGCAAGTGTGTTGTTTGTAATAGCTTTACTATTGAGTTAATTATCATACAAAAACAAATTGTACTGTTATGAAGGAATTGCGGAGTCCAATGATTAGGTTTTGGAGTCTAATGCGTCCATTTCGGTCAGAGGTTTATCAGATTTATCTGTATGCCATTTTGAATGGATTAGTTAATCTATCCCTGCCATTGGGCATACAAGCTATTATCAATCTTATTCAAAGTGCTCAAATTACCACTTCATGGGTCGTCTTAGTTATTTTTGTTTTAGCAGGAATTTTAGTCACAGGGGTTTTCCAAATCCTACAATTACGATTGGTGGAAAATATTCAGCAGGATATTTTTGCTCGATCAGCCTTGGAGTTTGCCTATCGGTTACCTAAAATCAAGTTATTAGAATTAGATAGAGTACACGCTCCTGAGTTAGTCAATCGCTTTTTTGATACCTTAACGATTCAAAAAGGATTACCCAAAATATTAATTGATTTTTCATTAGCAGCTTTTCAAGTTGTGTTTGGCTTAATGCTATTGGCTGTATATAGTTCTTACTTCGTTATTTTAGGTGTCGTACTTTTCTTTTTATTATGGGTTATCTACAAATTGACAGCAAAGCATGGCTTAGATACGAGTTTATTGGAAAGTAAATACAAGTATAAAGTGGCTCACTGGCTGGAAGAGGTGGCTCGTACAAACAGGAGTTTCAAACTCAATGCTTCTTGTAAGTTACATTTACAAAAAGCAGATACCATTAGTTTAGGTTACCTTAAAGCAAGAGAAAATCACTTTAGAGTCTTATTACAACAATTTCAGTATTTTATTGGATTTAGGGTGTTTGTAGCAGCAGGCTTACTTATTTTAGGTAGTGTGTTGGTATTTGAACAGCAGATGAATATTGGGCAATTTGTAGCGGCTGAGATTGTGATCATTTTGATTTTAAACTCTATTGAGAAAATTATTCGCAGTATTGACACTATTTATGATGTATTGACGGGATTGGAAAAAATAGGTTACGTAACGGGTTGAGAGTTGGATGA
>CAYLSF010001092.1:0-3006 GCA_964385675.1 uncultured Saprospiraceae bacterium | reverse complement strand
CATCAATTTTTGACTATATGCTTATTCGTTATTTATTTATTTAATTCAAAATGAGATAGATGCAAACGCTAAACAACAAAGACTTACTTAAAATTATAGTTCCTTTTATTCGGTCTATTGGTATTACTGTCCACTTTGAATCATTGAACAGCGATACTTTTTTACCCGGAATTCAAATTAGAAAAGGAGAATTAGTAGTAGATGCCTCAAAAATTATTTATCCAGGCGATCTACTTCATGAGGCAGAACATATTGCTTGTGTTTATCCACACGAACGACCTTTATTAAATGATAATGTAGCCCCTGAGAATGCAGCAGATGCAATAGAAATGGGGGTGATTGCATGGTCTTATGCAGCTTTAGTCCATTTAGAGCTTGATGCTGATGTTGTCTTTCATGAAGGTGGTTATCAAGAGGGAGGAAATCATTTAAAGGAAATATTTTTAAACAATGATATGCCAATTGGATTACCTCTTCTAGAATGGATGGGCTTAACCACTTCTAAACAAAATGCCAAGGAAGGTGAAATATATTTCCCTAAAATGATAAAATGGTTAAGAGATGATGATTAATCACCGAAATGCACTATGAACCATACCTAAAAAAACAGCCGCCATCTTTATATGAATATTCGTGTTTTCCAACGTATCATCCATCACCCAAACATTAAAATCATTTTCCCAATCTGTTGCCATCACAAATTCCCCATTATCATTTTTAATTTGCCATTCATTTCTCCTGATAGAACCTCGCAATTGAATCGTTGTATTATCATCTGTAATTGTCCAATACAAAAAATTATCCGACATAAAAGAACGAGCGGTCACAATAGTTCCATCATTTCCTCTAACTTCCCAATGATTCGGATCATTTTGCCACTTTCGTCTAATTGTTCCCGAAACCGTTTCATCTATATTATATCGCCATTGAGTAATGTCATTATTTAAGGTAAAAATCATTTCAAGCGACCCTTCCAATGAATCTGAAATAATCACCCATTCTCTAAAATCACCATTCCAACGCGTCTCCAATCCATCTATCCAATCTTGTGCTTGCACGCCAATAGATAGACACAATCCTAAAAGTAATATTCCATATTTCATATCCTAGTTTTTGTAAAGAAAACGGAACAGCAAACTATTTTGTTATGAACATACTTAAATCTGTCCTCCTTCTCATTTGGTTTTTGAATAATAGACTTCTAATTTTGCTATTAATAAAGCATGAATTCAAATTATGAAAAATATACGAGTACTTATCAGTATAGGTAGTTTATTAATCGCTTGTGGAATAGGCTATTATATGTTTGACTTAGCGATACAAGAAAAACTATGGGGACATCTTCCCTTGTTATTTTTTGTAGCACTTTGGGTAAGCATCTTAGCTTTATGGAAAAATAAAGTTACGCCTCATCCAAAAGCAAACCAATTATTTTGGGCGGCTATTGGGAGTGGTATTTTATTAGCCATTGGATTTCCGCCTTTGCCTTTAGTTTTCACGCTATTTATAGGATTTGTACCATTACTGTGGATTGAAAAACAACTAGCTGATAACGGCAATAGAACTCGTAGTGTTTTTCATTTGACTTTCATTGCTTTTGTTACTTGGAATATTTTAACCACATTTTGGGTTGCCAACGCAAGTTTTCCCTCTGGAATTGTAGCGATTGTTGCTAATTCCTTACTCATGACTTTGCCTTTTATTGGTTTAAATAAGGTTAGAAAGTATTTCAATGAAAAATTGATTTATTGGGCTTTTATCGCCTACTGGCTGACCTTTGAGTATATTCATCTCAATTGGGATTTATCTTGGCCTTGGCTAACACTTGGAAATGGATTAGCCTATTTCCCTTCACTCATGCAATGGTATGAATACACCGGTGTTATGGGTGGATCCGCTTGGATTTTATTACTAAATGTCCTCTTTTTTCAAGCCTTTTTACAATATCAATCAACCGATTTCCAGTGGCGTAACATCTTAAAACAACCTTTACTTGTTTTATTATTACCCGTTGGATTTTCTTTATACGTTTATTTTACGCTTGATACACAAACGGATGAATCTCTTGAAGTCATAGTGGTACAGCCCAATTATGAGCCGCATTATGCTAAAGATAGGGAACACCAAAATATGCAGCTAAGAAAAGTATTATCGCTTGCTAATAAACAGGTCTCTAGAAGCACCGATTATATCGTAATGCCTGAAACTACTTTTGAGGGAATTAATTTTAGCCAAAGAGATCAGTTTCTTTTTCTTCAATTAAAGAAATTTTTAAATGGATTACCCAAAACAAAAATCATAACAGGTGTAGGCGGCTACCGAGTCATAGAAGATGGACAAGAAACACCTAATACACGCACTTACAAAAGAAATGATGGTTCTGTTTTAAAATATGAAGCATATAATGCCGCTAAACAAATTCGGTTAGATTCTATCGACTATGGATTATATACCAAGTCAAAGTTAGTGCCTGGTGCAGAGTCTCTCCCCTATCCTAGTGTGCTAGGATTAGCATTGAAACCAATTTTTGGATTATTTGGTGGTACGACTGCTGGACTTGGGCAGTCTGATAGTTTGGTTATTTTCGATAATCCTGATGGAAATACAACAGTAGGAACGGTAATTTGCTACGAGCAGGAATATGGAGATTTTGTAAGAGAACAAGTTTTAAAAGGCGTAAATGCTCTATTTATCATCACCAATGATGGATGGTGGTCTAAAACGGCAGGACATCGTCAGCACCTTTACTTTGCTACTATCAGAGCCATTGAAACTCGCTTACCTATAGCTCGTGCTGCGAACACAGGCATCTCTTGTTTTATTGATAAAAAAGGAATTATCTCACAAGCTACAACCTATGAAGAAGATGCCATCATCCAAACAAATATGAATATCAGTACCAAAGCAGAACCTACGTTTTATATTCAATACGGTAACTTCATTGCACGGTTTGCCTTATTTTTTGCTGTGGGTAGCTTGGTATGGTAGTTGGGGCCCTCATGATGC
>CAYLSF010001091.1:0-3009 GCA_964385675.1 uncultured Saprospiraceae bacterium | reverse complement strand
CCCTCTCAGTTCAAATTTATCTCCTTTACGATTGAAATAAATCTTAATACCGTCAAAATTCTGAAAACAATAAAATTCTTCAAAACCTTCTTCTTGTTGCCTCCAAAAGCCTATAAACTCCAAATCTTTTTGTGTGACTTCAACTAAATTTTTAGCCTTAATCTCTTCTAACCTTCTTAAATCTAATTTATTGATGTGTTCCTCAGCCTTTTTTTTATACTCTTCTCTCATCTCTTTAGCTCGTTGACGAAAAGCTTTCTTAAACGCTTCAACTACATTCATATCATAATTATTTTTTGGTAATATCTATTTTTAGCAACATCTTCATTGTAGTTGTTGCTAAAAATACTAGATACTATTATTACTAGAAACCTTACTACTCTAGATTTCAATTCTTTCGATTTGTCCGATTGATAGTGAAGTAGCTTTACTTATTATGTCATAACTAACTTTCTCTTCCTTCAATCTTTTGGCTATTTCTTTTATAGAAAGTTTCTTGCTAGATTGATTATAGTGACTTGAACCATACTTTACTAAAATTTGGTCAATTGTAATTACCCTTGAATTTGTTATCTCAGCAATTTGTTCAACCGCTTTAATCACATTTATATTTGACAAACGAGGTAGATTAAATTCATAATCTAGAACTTCTTTTACTCTTTGGTCTGGTTTAACAGTATCAACTCCAAAAACCATTCTTAAATGTTGAAAAGTTGCAATTGCTATATTAGGAATTTTACCTATCAAATCATTATTATAGTTTGATAAGTCGGCATCATTTGCCCACGTATTCATTAAAGCGAAATCGCCTTCTACATTAGGATATTTTTCTCTTAGTTGTTCTATTGCTAACAGAATATTTTTTAGAGTTTTATATTTTTTTCCATCCTTATGTCCCCAAAAAGTATAAAACTCTTCCTGTGTTTTTTCTTTAAGAATTACCGAAAGTTGGTCGAATGTCTTTAAGTTTGGCTTCTCTGTTTCAATTCTTCTTAAATTTGGTTCAACTACTTTATTGTAATTTCTATTAGCTGCCAAAACAACGGATAAAATACCGATTGCAGGCTTTGTTTGATATTTATTTGTATAATCTGATGTAGATTTCTCTGCTGCCTCTTTAATTGAAATATTTCCATAAATCTCAAAACCATGACCTGTTTTTGTCAAAGGTTCTTTTCCTATTCGCTCTAGGATTTCGACTATCTTTTCTTTAGTTAGAGATTTTAAAATATCAAATTCTTTTTTTCGCATATTTTTAATTTTTATTCTTTTGGTTGCACCCAACGTATCAAGCAGCAACGACGGTGAAGGCATTCATGCCGAACTGAAAGATGCTGCTATTGTTGGGTGCAGTCTTTTTTATAATTCTAAAATTAACTGCTTATTTACTGGCTTTTCAATTTTCTTCGAGGTGATTTGAGATTGTCCATTCTCTACTTTCGTCTTCATATCCATTGTTTTGATATTACTTCTCAATGCTACATTGGAAATTAAAGCCTCATTTACAGCATTTCTATTTTCTTCTTTTGCTCCAACATGGTAAAAATGCTCTTTTGTCGTAATAAATGTATCTTTCCAAATTGTAAAAATATATTCATTTGTTCGGTATTTATTACTTAACCAAGTTGATAACAGATATTTTGCTTTAGAATTTTCTAAGCCTTTCTGTAAGATTTTTTCCTCGTCTTCTGACCAAGAATCAAAATAATCAACGTGTCGTCCAATATATGGTGGGTCAGAGTAAACTAAATCTGTGTTTTTGACTTCATTCAATGTTTTTTGAAAATCTTGGTGCTTAAATTCAAAATCTCCTAACTCAATAATTTGAGAAACGTTTTTTACTTGGTTTGTAATTTTAGTCACTAATGCTTGTGCAAATCTATTTGGCTTCTTACAGAATGGAACATTGAATCCACCTTTTCGATTAAATCGCATCATTCCATTGAAACAGGAACGGCTTAAAAACAGAAAATCTAATGAATTTTCTGTTTCATTAAATCTTTTTCGGACTTCATAGTAATAATCACCATTTGAAGCTAAAAGTTTTTTTCCTTCTTCTGTTAGATATTTCTTTACAATGCTTCCTGTTATTTCTTTACTTTGTAACTTCTTATAAAAGTTGATTAGGTGCGGATTACTATCTGTCATTAATGCTTTTTTAGGTCTAATATTAAATCCAACCACACCTGTGCCCATAAATGGTTCAACCCATCTATCATATTGAATATCTTCAACATTAGAGGCTATCCAATCCACTAACTTAGTTTTGATGCCCTGCGACTTTATCGGTGGTACAATTGCCATTGATTACTTTTTTGTTTTTCGTTTAGGTCTTGGTGAATTAATTAATTCTTTGTCCAAACCTTTGAAATCTAAAAACTCCGACAGCTTGGTTAACTTCTTGAAACTCCCTTTTTTCTTTTCATTTGGGACTTGTAAAACACCTTGATTTATCCAATATTCATCAAAAATATGTTCTCCTAGTTTAGCAAAAACACCATTTCCATTCAAAATGTCTTCGATATAATGAATACTTCCAATGTTAGCAGTATTACCACTTCCTCCTTTATCACTGGATATTTTCCATTTCTCTTCTGCAAAGAAAGTCAAATCGTTAATTACTGATGTGATTTTATCTAATTCGGAAAGTTCATAGATTTGAGTTTCATCTACTTTAGTTGATAAAGCTCTTGAATATAAAATACCTAAACAGATATGAGCAGTATATTCAGAATAAGGGAATTGAATATTTTTAGTACTTGTTCTATTTCTAAAATATTCACCGTGAGAGCCTAAAGTAAAACCATTGCAAAAGCCATCGTAGTCTTCTAAACGGTAAGTAGTTTTGATATCTACTGCAAATTTGATATTAGGATTTGTCTTTTGAACAAATGATAAATCAGGATACCAATTTTGTTTTTCCGCTAAAACTATTTCATATCCGTTTTCCTCTGCAAAAGACTTAAATTTTGGAAAGAGTTGAATTTCAAGAATTTTAGAAATGATTTT
>CAYLSF010001090.1:0-3011 GCA_964385675.1 uncultured Saprospiraceae bacterium | reverse complement strand
ACACAACACCAACTAGTTGATAAAACTACTAGCGCATGAAATTAGTAAACAAAGCATGTATTTTGCTGATGCTATTGCTATTGGCAAAAACCTCTCTAGCTAACGAACAAAACAATGATAGACAACTAATCAGTATCCAAGCTACGCGATATGATATTAGTTTCCAGAATATTAGTAAGCATTCCTTACGGGTCATCGTTCGTGATAGAAACACCTACAAGTCTCAATTCTTCCTACTCAATCCAGGACAAACAAGTAATTTTACAGGAAACTTTGATAAGCAACGCCTTTTAGATTTAGAGGTCATGTCAGTCTATGACTTGTTGACTTTTCAAGAAGATATTAAACGGTTTAGCGAAAAAATTCTTTTTAAGAATAAACATAATCCGACCAAAACACTTCAAATCAAACGTTCAGACTGGTATCAATTTGTTACCAATTACGTTGACCATAAAGATGTCAGTGCTTACTTAGAGGATTTTGATTTTGCACAGCCTACAATAAGAGATCGAACGGCAAAGGAATTAGCATCAGATATAGCAGGGAAAATCACAAAAGATAGAGCTATCATTAGCGATAATGGTAATGGATATTTCGCAGGTACAGGCTTGTCCGCTTCTAAGGCTGCTGTAGCAGTCGTTTTAGAATTGGCATATAATGCTGCTGAGTTTGGTTATAAAAAACAAATTCCTTATTTGAGGAGTATGCTCGAATGGTTATCTGACAAGCGTTTTATTCAATCAAATCGGGATTTGATTTTTCACAAGGCAGATGGTTTAGATTTGAGAACATCGACACCAACATTTTCCATTTCATTCTCACCGATCTTTTTTACACAGAATTTAAATGATAGTTGGTTAGCTCCAAATGAAGTAGGATTTGAACCGAATAGAGTAATTGGTAATGGTTGGTTCAACAATACGTTACAATTACAAGGCACTGTAATGGTTTCACCAGAGTTTAATATCCTTCCGAATATTGCCTACTCGCGTATTTATGCGTCTTTGATTTATCAACGTATATCTTATGAACTAAATCCTGGCGGTGTTTATGAATTGAGCACGGATTATCTTAGGACAGTTATACCTACGCCAGACACGACCTATGCGATTTCTGATTTAGATGGTGTGGCTTTACGAACGACAGGTCTAGGACTAAGTATGAGTGTACGTACCATGATCAAAGATCTTGTTTTCATAGATATAGAAGGTGGTTTTTTAAATAAACGAACTCGTTTTGATTTTAGCCAGGGTGAAGCACACTTCTTGGATGTTCCTGAAGTAGCACAAATCACTTATGATAATAGAAGGGTTTTAGAAAATTACCTTTCTGCTTTCGGTAAGATAAAAGCAGGTGTCGGTTACAATACTCAGAAAAGCACTGGTATTTATATATATGGTGGTTTTGGAGCGTTTCAAAATGAGATGGTTCGCAATGAAGATTATAAGCTGTATTTGCGAAGAGAAAATAGTAGTGATTTGGTACCAACAACATCTAAATCGTGGTTGTTAAGTGTTGATTTTGGTATCGAAGTTATGTTTTAAATTAAAAAATCTAAGTCTAGGACACTTTCCATTTTCAAAGTGTCCTAGACTTGAATTAAATACTTATCCCTAAGCGTTTGGATATACTGCTCCTTAACTCCAAGTGCTTCTTCCAAATAATTTTCAAGTGATCCAAACTCTCGATCTATTGTATTGAAAGCTGTTTCTAAATATTCTGCCTGTACATTGATAAGTGGCAAAAGTGGGGCTGCATCTGCAAAAGCTTTCGCATTATTGTATAATCGATCATTTTCTTTTTTTCGATAAAAGTTCGATGCAATAAAATCTTTACGAATCACATCTAAAGGCACTCCTAAAATCCGTAAAAGTAAAGCGATAAAAAAACCCGTTCTATCTTTTCCTGCGGTACAATGTATTAAAACGCTACCTTCTGTATTCAAAAAAATATCCAAAACACGTTTTGCTTCTTTGGTATGTATTAAAATAAATTCTTTGTAAGAACGATTGAGAATAGATCGTGCATCAAAATCCGCTAGATCATTTTTTAGAATTTTCATGCCGACTTTTCGCATTTCTAAACCTTTACTTTCAATCGGTAAAGATGTGAATTGAACATTTTCAGTATCTGCAACTTTATCAGGAAATCGCTTACTCATCGTCTGTCCACGGAAGTCAACAATAGATCGGATACTCAATGATTTGAAATAATTCCTTTCGCTTTTAGAAAGTTTATTTAAATGCCCAGAACGAAAAATTCTGTTCCAAGCAACCTGTTGATGCTCGTTGACTTGATAACCGCCCACATCTCGAAAGTTAACAGTGCCTTTCATATCAAGTAAGCGTTCACCGATTATGACAGACTGCTCGTGATACGCTAATTTTATAAAAATACGTGTCGTTTCCACAGGAATTTCTAACTGTAAGAAACCATTTGCTTTTTTAAAAGGGACTTGCTGAAAATGCCCATTAGGTGAAGCAGCAACGAATATTTCTAAGCGCTCTAATAGTAATTCTTCGCCTAACCAATTATTGAGAAGTACATAATAAACATTTTCATGTAAGACAAAAATAGGCTGTCCTTCATGGAGTTGATGAAAAATCTTCTCTTCCAGTGTTTTTCGTGCTGTCTTCTTGAAAGGCTCAGTAACGAGCATATAACCAATCAATAAACGTCTATAGATGTATTTGAACATTGGCAATGATTAAATAAAAAATATTTATTCTGAACCTGTCAACTGACAAAGGTAGAATCAAAATTAGAAAAACGACTTCATTTATAAGAAAATTGCTAACTTTCGACTCAATAAATTAACGTTAAATTAAAGTCAACTTGAAGAAACATTCGTTGTTAGAACTTAATGAATTTATCAAACGAGTAGTCGCACTCAACTTACCCGAAACACTTTGGATACAGTGTGAAATCGCTCAAATAGGTAAATCGCGTGGAACTTGGTATATTGATGTCATTGAAAAAGATGAATTTTCTAATCAGATTTTAGCTCAAGC
>CAYLSF010001089.1:0-3013 GCA_964385675.1 uncultured Saprospiraceae bacterium | reverse complement strand
GGTCGGGGTTTTTATGACAAGATAAGGATTTTTAAGGAAAGAGGTGTGTGTGAAAGATACCCTCCGCCCCCTGAAGGGGGAGTAATGCGGTAGCCATCTTTTTTGTGTTGTAAAGTTGTAGAGCATCCTTTTTCAGAGGCCGATAGGTGGGGTCTGTGCTAAGGCGCCGAAGAATCTATTTAATAGTAATGAAATCAAATATTGTGATCGGACCTCTCCCATTACGCTGGCACCCCGCGACTCCCCCTTTGAGGGGGGATTAAGGGGGGTGTTTAGAAGGAGTAGTCGTATACTCTGGCTTGCGGCCGCCGAATGGCGGCAACATGCCACAGGCATATCGGGCTCTTCAGCCCCGCAAGCCACTATATTTTCTATTAGCCAATTATCCATTTACAAACGACTATTAAACATTTGTAAGTACTTACAAATGTTTAATAACGCTCTGTGTCGGCTCATGAGCGTTATTTGTCAATATTTCAGTAAATTAATTGCTTAAAACTATAATGGATATAAGTGCACCTAGGTATGTTTATCCACTAGTTGGCGGTAATTAAAAAAATGAAAAGACTAAAAAAAACGTTTCATATCCTAAGTCTTTTGCAGCATCCTTTTGGATTTGCTGCCATGGTATACTATGTGATATTTATGATTTCTCTTTTCAAAGGAGAAGTTGATTGGATTGTAATGAACAACATCCTCTTGCTAGTTGGTTTATCAATGTCATTTGCTACCCTACAGGATACTTCCAAGGTCAAAGGCAAATTCTCAAAGAAAATATGGTCAAGCAGGAAGTTGGGGACTATTACCCTAACATTGATAGTATTGCTAGCCATTATGTTTATAGCATTCGGTCTAAACTTCTACTTTATAAAAAATGACAGTGGAACCTATAAAATTTCAATAGGAATGATTGTTTTGGGAATAGGATTTATTGGTCTGCTTAAAACATCCGCAGAAATACTTGAAAATCAACTACCGTCAACAAAACCTAAACTGCATTAAAACGCAGTTTAGTCAGACGTTAACAACCAAACCTCTTATAACTAAATCACGCCACCCAACCCTTAAAACCGAAGAAGGTCGATCAATAAATCAGACAGTGAAAAGCCCGCAACTCCTGGGTGACCTAATTAGTTATAGGCTATTAAATGAAGAATAACTGGTTTTAAATAAACAAGTATTATTAAAACGTTATTTGTCAATATTTGTGCAGTTTAAATAGCTTAGAACTATAGTGTAAATAACTGCACCTAGATACACTTATCCACTAGTTAGACTTAATTATGAATCTAGCCGGAGATTACATATCAATAAATAAATTCTTATACAGAATCTGGTGGTTACGTAGGCATATTGTCTCACCTATTGGAATCTTGAAAATGTATATAAAGCCAATTACGTATTTCAAGCTATACCTGGACTTATTGAAATTCAGAAAATCCAAAAACACCAATGATTTTAAATCAATAATTAAGAAAGCCAATAGAATATACAAGCTTCCGTATCCTGTGAAGCGTCTTTCTCTATTTTATAGCCGAAATTATAAAGCATTGGAACTTCCGCTGAATATGCTAGTTGCAGAATATCTTGTTACGGTTTACCCTAATACTGATTTCAATCGGATAGCAGAATTAAACAAATTAAACATTCCTAAGGAAAGCACATTACTTACGCCTAAAACAATTTACATACTTGCAGGGATTCTAGTAGGCCTAATTTTTCAAAGTAAGCCTAAAGTACTCCAAGAAATGGGTGTAGATTTTGCATTGCTTTACTCAGATGGAGAAATTTATAAAATTATCATTGGAATCATCCTTTATATTCTGATCCTAATTCTTATAATTCTCTATGGAAATCAACGTAAAAACAGCCTCTATAGCTTTCGCAATCAATGTTTGAAAAGTTGCGAATTAATAAGTCTAACAAATGATAAGCTCAAGGAGGACGCTGATCCTTGAGCAATCTACAGTATGAAAAAGAATTTTAGATCAATTTGATATGAGAGCTCATCTAAAGACAATCGCAAGTTACACCAAGAAAAGGCTTGCTCAAGATTTAAGATCCGAAGAAGAGAGAAGACAAAAGAGACTTTTCGAAACGATTGAATCAATGGAGCTTGGGTCTAGCCGAATAAGCACCTGGTCACTAAGTATCATTGGTGGATCTATGATTGTTTTTATGAATGAAGAATACATCCAACCGGATATTCACAATTTTAAATACACCTATTTTTTATTTTTAATCGGTTGGGTCCTTCTAGGGCTTTCAATTTATTACAGTAAGAGGATCACGGGAAGAAAAATGGCAGCAACCTCTAAGATCAACAATACTGGAGCCTTGAAGACCATCTTCCTTAAGGTTAATGCTTATCTTTCAAACCAATTTGTTTATTTCAATTGGGCCTTAGTGATCTTTGCCCTGTGGTTGGGATTGTATTTTGTTTGTCGCATTTTTAGCCAGGAACTAAAATGCCTTTTGTAACGGAACACCTATAGTTTTAACTTAACAGTTATGGCGGATTGTAAACCTGAAGATTGTCTGGATTTTCCTATTGCCAAGAAATGTGCCGAATACTGCATGGAACAATTTCTTAGAATAGCTGAATCTCATGAGATGATTAGTATATTGAAAATGGATGAAGATTTAGCGGAAGCTATTTCCGAAGCCTATAATACCGGGAGTCCCGTGAACTCGTTTGAGGACCTTCGCAGTAAATTGACCTCTGAGCAAATCGCATCCATAATAGCTACTTCGGTTAATTTAACAGAATCACAGATCCACTACTTTAGAGATAAACGAGGCGATTAAAAATTACCACTGAAAGTCACTGATGTTGCAATTTGCCCAAGCGCTACAAGCCAGTTTTGGTGCAGTGCGACCACCAGTGTATTCCTCTGCAAGCAACTTTACTGCAACTAGAAAGAAATGCTCTTGAATAAAATTGGGACCTGGTTGATTAATAGAATAGGTTCAAAATACGGAAGGTATGCTGTTTTAGTATGGACTAACCGAT
>CAYLSF010001088.1:237-3019 GCA_964385675.1 uncultured Saprospiraceae bacterium | reverse complement strand
CCGACAGATCCGCGAGCTCAGGGACGCTCCGTTGCATCTTGAAACTCATTTCGTCCTGCTCCTAATACAATATCCTGTACACCATCACCATTTAAGTCACTCGCTTTAGGAGAAGAATTTGAGCCGATTATAGGTAAGCCCATTTCCCATTTATCGGGAGGAGGCGTTTGGCAACCTGACAGTAGATAGATAAATATGATAAATAATATGTATTGTATTTTCATCTTATTTAAATTCAAAAGGGTCAGACTAAGTTGTCTGACCCCTTCTTTATTTTAAATATAATCATTAATACTTCAATGCTAATTTTAGAACTCATCATCTATTTTGCAAAAAATCCGTTTAATTTCGCTATTCGCAATAGCTATCGGGAGTCGCGAAATTCAGCGATTATTATATTGTACAAAACATTCTCTATGAGAATCCCTTTCTTATATCTCCTTCCTTTCTAGCCTCTAATTCTGCCCTAATCTCATTCGCTCTTTCTTCTGATAAATTATAATCTTTCATGATATACATCGCCAATAGTGTTCCTACAATTGGGAATCCAGAATAGAACATTCTCAAGCCTGTAATTGCACTTTCAGATTGCTCAGCAGCACCAGACTCGTATCCAACATATCCTAAGATTAAACCACCCAATAAACCTGCAATCGCAAATCCAAATTTTACCATCCACCAGTAAATCGCACCAAATATCCCTTCTCTACGCTTTCCTGTATTCAATTCATCTAAATCACATACATCCGCAGTCATAGACATCATTAAGGTAAATAATCCACCAATTCCAAAAGAGAAAAATGGTAAAGCTATCAAGAATAAATACGGCTTACCTGGTACGAATAAAAACCAAAACATCAAGTACCCTATAATTGAAATAGCCTGAGAGATTAAAAAAGTCTTTTTCTTACCCCAAATTTTAGACATATATGCCACAATAGGAATCACAATAAACGTCGTTGCTAATGCACCTATACTACCATGCAGCGTTGCCCAATACCCCATAGCTTCGGTATCTCCATTAAATAAATAGTTCAAGATGATGAAAAAGGAAAAGCCTGCTATGGTGTTAAATGAATTGAAAATAAAGAAGGTTGCCCCACATAATCTTCGGAAAGGGATATTAGAGAAGGCTTCTACAAACCCTGTAAAGATTTCATTTAAGCTATTTCCTATATTGGTTACATTTAAAGGAACATAATCGTCTCTATCTAAAGTTGATTCACTTTTTAAGAAAATAGCGGGTACCATAGCCAGTAACATACAGGAACCTCCAACCCAGAGGGCTAATTCTCGACATCCCGTATCCGCATTGACAAACCATTCTGGATCATATAAAATCACCCAAAACCAAGGTGCAATTACCCATGCCCACTGACCAATCCATTGAGCTACTGCCATAATACTCGTACGCTCATGAAAGTCATCACTCATCTCATAGCCCATAGCTACATACGGTACACTAAAAATAGTGATACCTAAATAAAATATAAATGACCACCCCAAGAAGTAGTAGAAGTTATACATCATAGTATTCTCTCTATGCAACTGCCACATGAAATAGAAAGAAATCCCCATGATTAATGCCCCTATGAAAACATATTGTCTTCGTCTTCCCCATCTTGAGCGGGTGTTATCAGAAATAAATCCCATAATAGGATCTGTGATTGAGTCAAAAACACGAGGTAAGAAAAATAAAAGCCCCCATAAGAAAGGAGAAAATCCAAGGTCTTGTACTAGCACCACCATCATAATTCCCAATGCCGCAGGAAACATCTGGTTAGCCAACATCCCCATTCCAAAAGCCACTTTTTGCCCAAAAGAGACTTTATTCACAATAGTTTCATTTGATTCCATTATTATATTTTTTGCCACTAATTAAAAAAGTTATTAATTAATTGCCTATAAACTTCAATTTATTATCTAGTAATCAGCAGTATTTTATTTATTTAAGGTTCATCAATTCCATTTATACTGCTGCTAACATTTTATTTTATTCTTCTTCAATAAAATGGGTTGTTCCTGTTTTCAAGTCGTATAGGCGTTGTACCCTTTGTTCTTGATTTATCCATTTGACGACTACAGAATCTACTGTCTCCTGCTCCCCTACGCCAACCTCTAATTGCAAGCTATTATTTCCAAAACTTCCACCTCCATTCACTGTCCTATAAATAGCTCTATCCTTTAAAAATAGGGTAACTTTTGCTCCAATAGCCATCTTATTCGAGGTTTTTCCTAAGAGCTTTAAAGTTAGCCAATTATTTTCATTTCCTTCATTCACATATAACATATTATGAAAAATGTCTCCTTGCATTCCTCCTCCTACCACATGATAGATGTCTTCGTCACCATCGCCATCCATATCTCCAAAGGCAACCCCATGTCCTTTCTGTATTTGCCCAAATTTTCTTTCAAAAGTTACATCTTGAAAATATTGACCTTCTCGATTTAAAAAGACGCGATTTGGCATTACAGAAGTCAAATTAAACTCTCCTGTCCCCAGAAATAAATCCAACCAACCATCACCGTTTAAATCGCCTACATTAAACCCCATAGTATAAAGTTCTTGATTTAACCCCACCTTTTCTGTTACATCTTTAAAGCCTTTTCCCTCCAGATTTTTATATAAAATTGGCTTAGCTTGATTTGTTTCTAACCCCATAAAGTCCATTGCCACTGATTTGACAATTTTCTCTTTTTTTCGAGTATAATATCCTAAGACCAACAAATCATCCCATCCGTCATTATCTACGTCTATGATAGCTACCCCACCACCTATAAG
>CAYLSF010001088.1:0-227 GCA_964385675.1 uncultured Saprospiraceae bacterium | reverse complement strand
CCATCCGTCATTATCATAATCAAAGAAGACGGTCGGAAAACTATTAACAGGTTCAGCTACTTTTAGCTCCTCAGTTACATCAGCAAAAGATAATTTGCCCTTTTCCCAATTGTTCTGCAAAAATATATTCTTACCTTCAAAAACTGAACAATATATGTCAATATCTTCATCTTTATCAAAATCTGCTACGGTAATCCCTTTGACATACTTAATAACATTAATCCCAC
>CAYLSF010001087.1:0-3020 GCA_964385675.1 uncultured Saprospiraceae bacterium | reverse complement strand
ATCCGCTGATAAATAATCTAAAAATTCGAAAATAGTATTAGTAATAAGATTTAATTCTATTTGATAATCTTCTTTTGATATTACCTCTTTAAGTTTATCTTTTTGTACTCTATTATAACGAGATTCAATCAAAAGGATTTCGTTTAGTTCACCTTCACTTGAGTCTTTGATATTTGTTTTCAGTAATTCAATTGCTTTAGTTATATCACCTTGTATAACCAGTTGTTTTATATCACTTTGATTCTTCATCTCTACATTATATCTTTTATAAAAACCGATTTACCAAAAATAAGAAAATTAATTATCCTTTGCAAAATATTTAGATTTGAGATAATTCATCCGCTATGATTAAAATAGACAAGGCCTCTTGTAGTTTCTGGATTTCCGTTTTTTGTTTAGCTAATTGATGCAGTGCAGTAATACATTTAGTAGAATTATGACCATATTGCTTTAAAATAAATTGAATTGCTCCATCTTGACGAACTTGCTCCACGGTTTTATCATCAGGTAATTGCTCCACATTTCCTAGTCGCCCTAAATTATTACCGGTCAATATCGTACTATTCTGAGCCGAAATAGGTAAGCTATCCACTCCGATTCCTAATGTTCTGAGTGGTTTAGGAATTTGAAATAGCGCTTCTCTATTTGCCTTTACGTAGTCATTGCCTCCCATACGTCCAACTAAATCCAATTTTCGAGTATCCAATTGTCCTTTTTCATTTAAATAGTCTTCATTTAAATGCAATAAGACCACTTCTGCAATGACTAGATTACCCGCACCGCCTCCTTCGCCTAACTCAATAATTTCATTGACTTTGCATTCCAACACAACAGGAGCTTCAGCTACATAAGGTGGTTTTACCTTTTCAGACGATACTGGCGTAAATCCTGCTTTGGTAAACTCATTTATGCCTTTAGCATAAGCCGTACTTGATAAAGACATTTGCTCTACCATCGCATAATTCACAATATTTAAGGTGACTTCGGGAACTTCTCTTAGATTTAAGTGTGTATGTTTTAAGGATAAATTACGACCACTTCTAGCAGGGGAAAAAATAACAATCGGAGGATTTGAGCTAAAGACATTAAAAAAACTATACGGACTTAAATTGACATTGCCATTCTTATCAACTGTACTCGCAAAAGCAATAGGACGAGGTGCAATAGCCGTTAATAAATAATGATGCAGAGATGGTTGACTAATTTGAGTTGGGTCTATGGTTTTCATGGAAAATAGTTCAATAAAGCACAAAGACTTTATAATCTTTGTGCTTTTATAATTTAATTATAATTCTTCAGTACTATCTAGTTTTTTACAACGAAGGGTTAAAACCCTATCGTTATATATTGTCTGTACTCTAGGTGTAAAGCGACAGGGTTTTAACCCTTCGCTGAAGATAATATACTGAATAGATACATTTAATCTATAAAATAAAGCTGTTCAAAACGATTCGGATCAGCTTCATACATCAGTTTATATAAGATTTCAAAAACATCATCCTCATTGGGTTTTGAAAAATAATCACCATCTGAGCCATAAGCAGGGCGATGTGCTTTTGAAGTCAAGGTAACAGGTTGACCATCCAAATGAAAATAACCATTTTGCTTTTCTAACACCTCTTGCATCATATATGCTGACGCTCCTCCAGGCACATCTTCATCCAAAAAGACCACCCGATTCGTTTTCTTTAAGGATTCTACGATAGAATGATTAATATCAAATGGCAATAAAGTCTGTACATCTATCAATTCTACACTAATTCCAAATTCTTCTAATTGCTTAATACCAGCCTCTGCAATTCTAACACAAGAACCATAAGTTACAATCGTAACATCTGTACCTTCTTGCAGTACTTCAGGCACACCTAAAGGAATCGTATATTCTCCTAAGTTAGAAGGAACATCTTCCTTTAAACGATAGCCATTTAAACACTCTATGATTAAGGCAGGATCGTTAGATTGAAGCATTGTATTATAAAAACCAGCGGCTTGAACCATATTACGTGGTGTAATTACATACATTCCTCTTAGTGAATGTAATATCATACCTATTGGCGAGCCACTATGCCAAATTCCTTCTAGTCTATGCCCTCTTGTACGAATAATAGCCGGTGCAATTTGTAAGCCTTTTGTACGATAATGTAAAGTGGCTAGATAATCGGTTAAAGGCGTTAAACCATACACCAAATAATCCAAATATTGAATTTCTGCAATTGGACGAAACCCTCTCATTGCTAAACCAATCCCTTGCCCCATAATGGTCCACTCTCGGATACCTGTATCAAATACTCGATGCTCTCCATATTTCTCTTGAAGTCCTGCAAATCCTTGATTGACATCACCGATTTGTCCAACATCTTCTCCGAAAGCAACCGTATTTGGATATTTATGTAAGATGGTATCAAAAAACTGATTCAATACTTCAAATCCATTTTTTGATGTAGAATTTTCATCATAAATTTTAGGTACTTCTGTAACATTTAATGCAGATAAATCAGATTCATCATACAGTTTACTACTGTAGTGATCATATCCATTTTCTAGTGCTTTTTTCAACCAGTTTTCTAATTGCGTTCTTGCCTCGCTCTTTTCTGTTTTAAGCGTTCTCAATACTTTTTTGACGCTATTAATTATCTCCCGACGCACAGGATTCACCAATCGCTCCAATTCAATCATACATTGATTGACGACTTTACGATACTTTGTATTAGAAAGCAAAGTTTCAAAAATGGCATAGACTTCTTTAACCTCTTTTTTAATTGGATTGATATATGCTTTCCAGGCTCTACTTGCTGCTTGTCTTACTTCTTTCTTAGCTCCTTTTTGAATGGTATCGACTTCTTCTTCTGTCGCAATTCCCGCATCAATCATCCACAATTTCATTTGTAGGATGCAATCCATTTCGGCTTCCCATTGCAAGCGTTCAGCAGATTTATAACGCTCATGGGACCCTGATGTAGAGTGCCCTAGGGGTTGTGTCATTTCTTTAACGTGTATCAGGGAAGGAACATGCTTTTCTC
>CAYLSF010001086.1:0-3025 GCA_964385675.1 uncultured Saprospiraceae bacterium | reverse complement strand
CCTCTTCTTTATGGAGTTGGTATAGTAGTTATACCTACATCAGTAGAGGTGTATCTGAATAGATATGTATTTTTAGTATTAGCTATTAAAAACGCCTTTGCTGTTACAAGATAACGCAAAGGCGTTTTTCTTTTTATGAAAATCGGTAATTCAAAAATACACCTGTAAGCTAACTGGAAACGCTAACAAGCTTAAACCTTGTTGTCTGGTGGTTCGAATCCACTCGGGTGTACTTAGTTAATTTTGAATATTGAATTTTGAATGAATAAATGATTGACTGACGCTCAATTCAAATTTCATTCGAAATTCAACACTAGAGCATTCAAAATTAAAAAACACGGTAGCCTATAGGCGTAGTAAGCAGTCTCCAAAACTGTGATTTGTAGGTTCGAGTCCTACCTACCGTGCGAATAAATTGTTATATTGACGTGTTAATATGTTGAGGTAAAATTTATAAAAACAGCAATACATCATTACTTTAATACAACAACACATCAAAAGGAAGGTAAGCCGACGAGGTGTCGGGCTAGTCTGCTAAACTATGCGTTCTCTGAAAAGGGAATGAGGTTCGATACCTCTGCTTTCCGCAATAATTTTTTATAAAAAACTGATCGTCAGTTTTATAAAAAATAAACTTCTTTAAGTTATACCTTTTTTATACCTAAACATCGTATTTTGGGGATATTTCTACCATATCACTATCCAATTTTTACAAAAGATGTATAACAAGTCTTACTATGATGCTAAGTATTAGAACTTAGTTAACCTCAACTTTGGATTACCCAAAGTTGAGGTTTTTAGTACAAAGGTTTTCATCGCTTTAGAACAGATGAAAACCCTTTTTAGTACCTTTATCTTTGATTTAAAATCATTTGTTATTATAACAAAAACATAAGGTTCGAGTATTGCCACAGGCAATCGGTTTTTTATTGGTATAACAAAATATCAATGGAAAATCCGTGATTTTTTAGATTTAAATTTTTCGAACTAACCAGTGTTGTATGATTGCAAAATCTGCAACAATCAAAGCAATAATTCCGATGAGAAGAAATCCCATCTGATTAATTCTAAATAATTGAAAGCCAATGATACCAATACTTCCAATTACCCAAAGCCAATCTTGAATAATGATGGAATATATGGTTGATGTATTAAGTTGTTCTTGATTCGCAGTATGCCAAAGTAATCCTACGAATCCAAGTAAACCCATACCAATGAATAGCAGCGGTACATCATACTGAATATTCATGTAGGTTGCTATTTCTTGATGGAAAAGTAATAGACTAATGCCGCATAAAAGAGAAAATGCAGCATTGATTTTTAGTGTTAATTTTAAATGATTTGTGGTTTTCATACATTTGTTTTTAGATATTAACAAAAGCAGTTACATGCTCAGCTTTGCGTTTTAAAGCTTGATTCATTTTTTCAAAACTGGTTTGAATTTGTTCTTTCATCATACCCATAAGAATATTGACTAAGATGCCAGAGAAATTTTCCCCATGAATGAATCTAGTCGTATTTTCATTGACCTTTTCTAAAATAAAATAATGTTCTCCATCGAATAAACCTTTTACAAACAATCGACCTAACCATCTGAATTCTTGATTAGGTATTGACTTTAATACAGTAGGTTTGAAGGTTTGTGCTTTGCCTCCTTCTGGATGTATCACATTTTCTAATATAGCTCCCTCTTTAGCCTCGCCTTTGATAGATTTGATAAATGGATTCCACGTAGGGTAGGCTTCAAAGTTGGTTAAGATTTGCCAAACAGTAGAAACAGAAGCATTAATCATAATTTCAGTTTGTAATTTCATTGTATTGTGTTTTTATATGATGTAATTTATAAATTTTGATACTACAAAGATGAAGGTAAAATCAAAGCGAATAAGTGGCATGAAATGCCAATACATAGACATTTGACGCCATTTTTATAAAATCATTGATTTGTACTTGATTTTTCTGTTACTTTGGAGTAAAACATAGGTACGATATGACATTTGGAGCGAGATATATTGCGAATATCATTCATTTTGCTCAATTGCAAGGAGCTAGTAAAAAGCAGTTATTAGAAATAGTAGGCGTTGATAGTTTAGTAGAGTTGGATAATGAAAACTTACGCTTTGATGCTGTAATCTATAATGCGGTGATTGAAAAAGCATTGGAGTTAACAGGAGATAATTATTTGGGCTTACATATCGGAAATTATTTATCCTTATCTGCTGCGGGGTTGATAACGCAGATTGTACAAGTCAGTAGCACTATCCATGAAGCCTTGTCCCATATTGTTACGTTTGCCAATTTAGGTTGTCAAGCCTTACCTTTTTCATTGCACGAAACAACGGAAAACTGGGAAGTGAGATTAACGCCTAGTTTAGTATGGAAAAAGCAATCCTCCCAAAGTGTTCGGCATACCTTAGATGCTGTGATGATGTTTACACTCAGAGAGTTATACACATTAGTACGACAAAAAAATAGACCGATTGCTGTCTATTTAGAATATCCTCGTCCTGAACGATTTATGGAATATGAAAAGCAATTTAATTGTATGGTTAAATTCAGTCAACCGTATAATGCCATTATCATAGATAAGCAATTGATGCAGCAAAAAATTATTACAAGCAACTATACATTGTTACAAATATTAGTGCGATATGCACACAAACAACTGGAAGAAATAGAACAACGGAGTAATTTTTCTTCTAAAGTTCGACATTCTATTTTAAATATGATAAAACCTCAATTTCCGACTATTGAGCAAGTTGCTAAGAATTTGAATATGAGTGTGCGAACCTTACAAAGAAAACTAAAAGGGGAAAACTATACTTTTAAGAAATTACTTGAGGAACTTAAACAAAAATTGGCATTAGATTACCTAACAAATCCAAAACTAACCATCAAAGAAATCGCCTATTTATTGGATTATGCGGATAGCTCTACTTTTATAAGAACTTTTAAGCGATGGAAGGGGGTATCTCCTTCTGTCTATAGAAGGCAATGAGTAAAAAATAGAATTTATTATAGAGGT
>CAYLSF010001085.1:0-3027 GCA_964385675.1 uncultured Saprospiraceae bacterium | reverse complement strand
GATCTTGATAATCGGGATTTGGCGTTGTACCACCGCCACCAAATGTACCAATTAAACCCACTAAAGAGTAACGTCCTGTCACTACATAAGCCCCCCCTTTATTTCCTAAAGGTCCTTCTCCCATTGCCTCAATTCCACTAACCGCTCCCATTTGAAACATATATTCTCCACGATCTTTATTTCCATTTCTAAAACCAATATCAAATACCCCAGCATTTGCATTTCCGTATTCCGCAGGGAAAGCAGATGTTAAAAAGTCTGAATTGCGAATGATATTAGGCGATAAGGCACTCACAGGGCCACCTGTCGTACCAAAAGTAGAAAAGTGATTAGGATTGGCAATATTTAAACCTTCTACTCTCCATAAAACACCTGTAGGAGAATTTCCACGGATGACAATATCATTACGACTATCATCAGGAGCAGATACGCCTGCAAAATTCGAGGCTAAACGGGCGACATCACTACGACCACCAGAATATCGAGTCACCTCTTCCATACTAAACTGACGAGCAGAAACGGTTGCCATTTCATTTGTCGCTTGATCTTTATTGGTTTTGGCGGTTACGACCACCTCTTTTAATTCACTTACGCTTTCTTGTAGGGTAATATTTAAAATCACATCTTTTCCTGCGGTTACCTCAATATTCGGTAACGTCATGGTTTCATAGCCTAAGTAGGTAATTTGAATCACATTTCGTCCAACAGGTACACCTGTCAAGGTAAAATCACCGTCAATATTGGTGGTGACACCTGTTACATTTTCAGAAGAAACTAATTGTACGGCAGCTCCGATAATTGGAATTTCTGATTGTTGATCAATGACGGTTCCTTTGATAACCCCTGTTTGGGCAAAGGCAAAATTTACGGCTAGTACAGTAAATAAAATTGAAGTAAACTGTTTCATAAGTGCTTTTTTTGTTGTGTGTTATTTAAAACACAAATCCATAATACATTTTGAATACTTCAAAAGTGCTACAAAAAAAGTTGGTAAGAAATCGAAAAAAGTTGAAACAGCTATTTTTGGGGCTGAATCGTAAAAAAGGAGTTAAAACCACTAACTTGAGTTTAAAATAAAAGGAAGAACATCAATACGCTTTCTTCAAATTGTTTATGAAGTTGTTTAATAATTCGTGATAAAGTGATTAGTAACTGCTTAATAATCAGAATGAAGCTCATTTTTATTTTCGTTCCCCTTGCTACTAAAATATACAATCTGTGTTTCCATCACTCAAATTCGGTCAATTTACTTCATCTTAAATCCCTTAGCCTGTCGCCCTGCTCTAAAAATAAGCAGCATAAAAAATCCACCGACTCCCAAGCAAGGGTATGTTAAATCCATTAAATTATCCTTGTATAAAAGGTAAGCAAAGCCAAACGCACTTAATGCAAAAAGCGTATAAATCAATTGCTGTCCGATTAAATATTGTAACATTGCCCCTTTATGTACACCTTTATTTTGAATGACTAATTCGCCTTTATTCGCTTTTTGAAAAACCTTCCGCATATCATCAGGTAAGGCTAAAGCATTGGTCACTGTACCTTGTAGTAACTCTCTGACGAAGTTGATAAAATTCCCTCGTCCGCCTAAGATATAATCTTGCACATAAGGGCGTACCACATCTAATGGGTTCATTTGAGAATCTAGAGTAGAGCAAATACCTAATAAAAGCGTAATCATTCGATTGAGCAAAACCCAATCTTTAGGCACTTGTACCGTACTTGCAATACCTTTAAACCCAACATCTTGCAGTAAATTAAAAAGACTGGTCTCAAAGGGATTGACTTTAATATCTTGAAAATTTAAACCATCAAATTGAATTTCATTTTGTAGAAAATTGCGTAAGGCTTCTATGATTTTTTCTGCGGCAACTTCGGCATCCTTGCCATACGCTAAGAATTCCATTGACCGTAAGACACTTATCATTGTATCCGAATCATTTTTAATAGCGGCTTCAATGAGTTTTGGAATCCCTTCTCTCATTTTTGGATTAAGTGTAGCAACTGCCCCAAAGTCTAGCAAGACAATTGTTCCATCTTGTTGGACTAAAATATTGCCAGGATGTGGGTCGGCATGATAAAAACCATCTTTTAGTACCATTTTACAATAGGCATGAATCAGTCGATTCGCCACAGTTTTACCATCTAAGTTCCACTGTTTGAGTTGAGCAACATTGGATATTTTTACGCCTTCTAAAAAAGTAGTCGTCAGTACTCGCCCCGTGCAATACTTCAAATGAACCGCAGGAACAATGACTCCTTCTTCTTCCGCTAGATTTGCTCCAATGATTTGCATAGATTGAGCTTCTTGTTTAAAATCCAATTCTTCTTCAATCATCTTGCGCACTTGTGAATATGCATAATCCATTCCCTTGATATCCATAAACCATTCAGTCAATTGAACCAATCGCTTGATGATTTCTAAATCAACTTCGGCGACTTGCTCTATATTCAAATGCTGAACTTTTACAATGACATCTGTTCCATCTTTCAAGCGAGCTTTGTGGGCTTGACCAATGGATGCTGCGGCAACGGGTGCTTTTTCAAAGTAAGGAAATAATTCAGGAATCGTTTTATTGAATTCAGATTGAATGCGTTGCTCTATTTCGGAATAAGGACGAGCAGGTAACTGATCTTGTAGAGCTTCTAAAGGGGCTTGAAAGGCTTCAGGTAAAAAATTGGTTAAAATAGATAACAATTGCCCAACTTTTATAAATAACCCTTGAAGCTGTAAAATCGCTGTTTTAACTCGATTTGCATTTTTTATATGTAAGGCAGTAATCCGTTTTTGATAATATTGTTTCCCGAATAATTTACTGACTAACCATAATCGGACATAACTCATCACCACCACAAAAGCCGTCCAATATGCTTTACGTATGCGCCATCCTCTCGAATAGATTTTTTTCATGGCGTTAAGATAGTAGTTTTTCTATCAAATGAATACAGAATTTGAATGTCATAAAAGGTTGTCTTTTACTTAAAATCATTCTTATTAAAGAACTAATTTTATATATCCATTTAGAA
>CAYLSF010001084.1:0-3028 GCA_964385675.1 uncultured Saprospiraceae bacterium | reverse complement strand
CTTTAGGAGTGTTATTATTATTAATTTCATTCTTATATCAACGATTGAAAGATTGGATTTTGTAATCAAAGTAAAGTCGAATTCATTCGACTAATTATCAGTCGAATGAATTCGACTTTACACTATGATAAAGCAAAATATATGAAATATATCATATTGATAAGTAGCTTATTCACGACCCAAATCATTTTTGGACAATCCTTCAAATGGGTAGCGGATTTGGGAGAGATTACACATTCGGGCTATCATGATATTGAATTAAATGCAGAAATGATTGGTCAACTCAATCATATTTATACGGATATTAGAATTTTAGAAGAGAATAATCAAGAAATAGCCTATATCTCAAGCATTAGTGAAAAGACAAAAGAGTCAATAGAAGCCATCAGTATTCAACAAAAAGATACCAATAAGACTTCTATTTATACGATTGATTTTGATAGGAAATATCATTTTGTAGCCTACAAATTTGTGGTAGCTGAACCAGATTTATTTGTTCGGCAAGGGATACTAAAACGGATTAATAAAGAGCGTGAGGTAGAAAAAACGATGAGCATAACCTTGTCATCAAAAAAGGACAATGTGTTTCAAGTGCCTTCATTTGATGCGTTATCCACTTGTGTATTAGAAATAGACAACAAGGATGATGCCCCTATTACATTGGATAAAGTGATTGGTTTACAACGAAAAATTACATTAACGACACCATTAAAGAAAGGTAGGCAATATAGGTTAGTCTTTGGAAGCCCAAATTTAAAAGCACCTGTCTATGATTTGAATTTCTTTAAAGACGAACTACCAAAAAATAGGCGAAAAATCAGTTTAACCAATTATGAGGAAAATGAGAAGCAAGCTATAAAAATAGAACCGGTACCAATTGATGTGAAAAAATTACAGCCAGATACTCCACCAAATTATTTGCTTTGGGGCGTAGTTGGTGTCATTTTATTGATAATGGCAGTTATGTCATGGCGAATGATACGGGAAATGGGGAATCGGTAAACTTATTGGGTAAACGACTATTATTCGATATACTAATGCTTATAAACTTTTAACTTAAATGAGAATTTTATAAATTGAATTATGGCAAGGGATATATTTCATAACCTAGTGAAAGAGGCACTTCAAAAAGACGGTTGGACTATTACAGATGATCCTTTTACTGTTTTTTGGGGTGAAAAGCGTGTGATGATAGATTTGGCTGCCGAAAAATTAATTCTTGCAGAGAAAAATAAGACTAAAATTGCGGTTGATCCCGATAGCTATCGGGAAAAAGTTTTGTTGGGTTATCATTATTGAATGAGTTACACCATTCGATTGGTCAGCTTGATTTTTATGCCTTACTACTTGAGAAACAAGAACCCAATCGGATTTTGTATTTAGCAATGCCTAAAGATACCTACAAAGAATTAACGCAAGAGCCTCTAATAAGGGAATTTATCAAACGACATCATATTAAATTGATTCTTTATAACACAAAAGAACCAACTATTGAAGCATGGATAAGTTAAGGACATACAAAAAACTATTGAAGAAGCTTTTTAAAGACTATGCATCATCTGCAAAACCTCGACAAGAAGGAGCCATTATACAAGTGGTTACAGATGATGAACATGGACAGTATTTATTATATCATAATGCTTGGCAAAATCAAGAGCGGAATTATGGCTGCTTTTTACATATAAGCATTCGTAACGATAAAATCTATATTGAACATGACGGTAGTAATAGAGGTTTTACTCAAGACTTATTAGATGCGGGTATTCCTAAATCCGATATTGTATTAGCCTTTCATTCTCCAGAAAAAAGACCTTATACGGGGTTTGCTATTGCATAATGAAGATACATAAAGTTGATAGTCAAAAAATAACGAATTGAATAGATTAATAGGCACATACACAGGACACGAAAAGGGGCCTTTGCTTTTTTGTTTAGGAGCAATGCACGGAAATGAAAATGCAGGCGTACTAGCATTGCATCGCTTATTAGAGATGTTGGACGAAGAGCCAGATAAGAATCCTGATTTTTTGTTTTGTGGTCGGTTAGTAGCAATTAGAGGCAATGTAAAAGCGAATAAAGTTAATCAGCGGTTTATAAAGAAAGACTTAAATCGACAATGGACACTTGAAACGGTAGAACGAGTAAAGGCATCGAATTATGAGGAACTGGATGCAGAAGAACAAGAGATGAAAGCGATATTAGAGGTGATGCAGCAAGAAATAGAAGCCTATCAACCCTCTAAAATTATTGTTTTAGATATACATACCACCACTGCACACGGTGGAATTTTTACGATACCAAGCCATGATCCGGAAAGTGAAAAAATTGCTTTACAATTGCATGCACCTGTTGTAAAAGGCTTATTAGAAGGACTAAAAGGTACAACTTTACATTATTTTAAAACGGAAAATTTTGGTATTCCTACTGTTGGGATAACATTTGAAGCAGGACAACATGATGATCCTGAGTCTGTGCGAAATGCAGTATCCGCCATTGTTAACTGTCTGCGTGCAATTGGCTGTGTACCTCCAAAAGATATTGAAGCCAAACACGATAATTGGTTATATGAACGCTCACAGGGTTTACCTAAAAATACAGAATTGATCTATAAACATACAATTCATGATGGAGATCAATTTGAAATGTTACCTGGCTTTAAAAACTTTCAATTTATACCTAAAAATACACCTCTAGCTAAAAGTAATAATGAGATTATTAAAGCTCAAACAGACGCATTTATGCTAATGCCGTTGTATCAAGTGCAAGGAGATGATGGTTTTTTTCTAATAAAAGAAGTAAGGGAAGCGGAAATTAATAAACTAGCTAATCCCCAATCAAGTTGAGGATGACATAGTGTAGGAAATTTTGTTTTAGACGAGTTTAATTTTCTGAAGCATAATGGATTATGCTAGAAAAATTTAAGGAAGTATAAAGGAAAATTTGTAGCAATATGGATAGGTTAGTATTTTCTGCTTCCCTAACCTGGCGAAGCCAGTACCATAAAAAGGACTAACTTAGTCAAATGAAA
>CAYLSF010001083.1:0-3029 GCA_964385675.1 uncultured Saprospiraceae bacterium | reverse complement strand
CCAGAAATCCATCAGATTGATATGGATTTAGAGGCTATTGAAAAGGGAGGGTATCAGCACTTCATGGAGAAGGAGATTTTTGAACAGCCCGAAAGCTTACTTAATACGATTAGGGGTAGGATAAATAGTGATTCGGCCGACATCGTACTGGGAGGTATAGATAAATATGCCAATGCGTTGATTAACGCCAAAAAAATAACCATGTTGGGATGTGGCACCTCATGGCATGCAGGTATTGTATCTGAGTATTTGTTTGAAGACGTCTGTAGGATACCAGTAGAGGTTGAATATGCCTCAGAATTTAGATATCGCAATCCAATAGTTGAAGAGGGCGATGTCTTTATTGCCATTTCTCAATCAGGTGAAACTGCTGATACACTAGCAGGAATTGAATTGGCCAAAGAAAAAGGGGCCATCGTATTTGGAGTAGTAAATACAGTAGGATCTTCCATTGCTCGTGAAACACATGAAGGTGTTTATTTGCACGCCGGCCCTGAAATTGGAGTAGCTTCCACCAAGGCATTTACCTCTCAGGTAATGTTGCTTTCCATGATTGCGATCAAGGTTGGCTACCTAAAGGGAAACCTCAACAGAGAAGCATATAATAGTTTGGTATTGGAAATTGCTGCAATACCTGACAAGGTCAAGAAAATTTTGGAAAAAGCGGAGGATATCAAGCAAGTTGCCAATCAATTTGTAATGGCTTCTAACTTTTTGTATTTAGGAAGGGGGAGTCAATTTCCGGTTGCCCTAGAAGGAGCACTGAAATTGAAAGAGATTTCCTACATACATGCAGAAGGCTATCCAGCTGCGGAAATGAAGCATGGCCCCATTGCATTAATTGACGAAAACATGCCAGTAGTTTTCATTGCGATAAAAGATGATAGTTATCAAAAGATCATTTCAAATATCCAAGAAGTAAAGGCTCGAAAAGGAAAAGTGATTGCAATAGTGAGTGAAGGAGATGAAAAAATCAAAGAAATAGCTGATTATGCCATTGAAGTACCTTCTTCCCCTTCCGTGATAGCACCACTTTTAACTGTTATTCCTTTACAGCTTCTTTCCTATTACATAGCTATTGCCAGAGGGTGTAATGTGGATCAGCCTAGAAATTTAGCGAAATCAGTGACGGTCGAATAACTGAGCTTAGTAGGCCTTTTCATCACCCCGTACAATAGAAAGTATAGTTAAGATAATGATCTTGAAATCGAGAATAAGAGACCAATTTTTAACATAGAACCGATCTAGCTTCACACGTCCGCTCATATCACTTAACTCTGCAGTTTCGCCCCTAAAACCTTTAGCTTGAGCTAATCCTGTAATTCCAGGCTTTACTGCATGACGTTGCCAGAATTTATCAATCTTCGGTGAGAATTCCTCATTTAACTTTATTGGATGTGGTCGTGGCCCTACAACTGACATATCCCCAGAAAAAACGTTGATAAATTGTGGTAGTTCGTCTATACTGGTTTTTCTTAAAATGGCCCCAATTTTGGTTATACGATTATCATTTTTTGTTGCTTGTTTGAACTCGCTCACAGGGGAAAAAGTCATCGTCCTAAATTTCCAACAAACAAAAAAGTCATTGTTTTTTCCGTGCCTTTTCTGCTTAAAAAATATGGGACCCTTTGATTCTAATTTAATCAATAGACCAATTAGGGGGATAAGCCATGACATGACTGTCACCAAAACTAGTGATGAAAAAAGGATATCAAATGTTCTTTTAATAAACCTATTGGCCATATTATCTAGGGGGATACTATTCACCTTAATAATGGGGACATTGCCCACTTGTTCTATGGCTAAGTTGTAATTGGTAAGCTCGCTGAATTGTGATATAAGGTTAACCCTTATCAGGTTATTCTCGGCAAAAGCAATAATTTCTTTAATTTGATTATCTGTAAAGCTGGGCAAGTAGCAAAAAATCACATCTATTCTTTTATCTTTTGAAACCTCTTCTAATTCTGAAGATGATAATAAATCATCTTTGGACTCTACAAGTTGATATCCAAGTTCTGGCTCATCACTAAATTGATCTTGCAATAGGCGTGCAGGATGACCACTGCCTAAAAAGAGTACATTTCTTATGTTATACCCCTTTGTTCGATAATATCTGATCATATAATGCCAGATTGACCTCCATATAAGTAAGCCAACTGAAAAGAATAGAAAGGTATAGAATAAATGACGCCTAGAGTAGTCTTCAGGCTGAAAAATAAACCAAGCTGCAAATACAATAGACAGATTAATTACCAAGCCAGTCAAGACTTTATTTAAATGATCTAAAAGCCTTGAATTACGATTGATTTCTTGAAGTCTGGATCCGAAAAATACCCCAATCCAAATGATATTTAACAAGAGTTGGAGCAATTGATACTCCTTCGATGGGATCAATTGCTCAAATCCATACTGATTCGCTACGATTATACTAATATTCAAACAAACTAAATCTGTTAATAGAAATAGAATTGGAAAATATTGGGAGTATCTGTGATGGGATGGCATTCCAAAATAATTTCGTAAATATAAATACCCAATAATCTAGAACCTATAACCTATAAATTAATGTCATTTGACTGCTTCCAGTCTTCCAGAGAGCTTTTTAACGTATAATTAAATTTATATCCAGCTTCCATAGCTGCCTTAGGATAAATGTATGTGGAATTATATAATTTTTGAATTCTTCTATGATGAATAGAATTTTTGATCCCAATTCCATCCAAAAACTCAAAGATGTTAGCCGCTATTATCATCATTTTATAGGGTAAAACTGGGTTAAAGGCTGAAAACCCAAATACTTCTTTAAATGAGTTTATTATTAATTTCATTTCATGTTTTTCAGGAAATGCAAAATTGAAAATATACGCAGATGTATCATTCTTGACCAGAAAATCAATAAATGAGCAGACTTCCTTTACATAAATGTTAGATTTTACAGTTGTTTCCCTTCCAACATAGGGGAAAAAACCTTTTTTTAATGATTTATATAGGCGTGTGAAATTTGCATTTTCATTCTCTCCAAATACAAC
>CAYLSF010001082.1:0-3033 GCA_964385675.1 uncultured Saprospiraceae bacterium | reverse complement strand
GCATAAGAGAACAAAAAGGCATAATCCGCAGCAGAGAACGGTTTAATATTATCATAGTTTACGGTGCCATCATCTTCGTACAGCGACAAAGTATTCGGAATATTATCAATACCAAAACGAATTAAAGAAAAACCTAACGCTCTTTTTTTATCATCTCCTAATGGACGCACAATACCTAAATAATCATAATTTCCAATGCTCGCAAACCATTCAGCATGCATAAAAGATACTTGCAAATCTCCTTCTACATTCGCTAACCCTGCTGGATTCCAAAATCCTGCTGTTACATCACTCACACTTGCAGCTTGTGCATTCCCCATGCCTTGTGCTTTCGCACTTACGCCAATAGATAAAAATTCATTACTATATTTTTGAGCCACCAATCCGGTATAAATAAGGGCAAAAAGTACAACTAGACGATATTTCATTGGTTAATATTTTTTATTTAGAGGTCAGATGTCAGACCGCTTGTGCATTCGGCACGCACTGTCAGAAGACAGACTATTTGTTAATTCATCAATCCTTATTTCTTCAAGAATGAACGATAGTGTATCAAATAAGCATTCACTCTTATGAAACTCTACTTATTGTTTTCATACACCATCAAAATAACGAACAAATCCCCTAATTTTATACAACAATTCATTGAAAAATTCTTGAATTACTAGGATTGTCAAATTCTTGACCTCAAATTAACTGTTCGATTGCTTCCGATGTATTCTTCTCAATTCGCTTTTCCACTTGACTATTATCTCCTTTTTCAAAAGATTTCCCTGTTACCTGCTCATATAATTGAATATATCTATCTGATACTAAATACACAAAGTCATCAGGCATGATTGGCATGATTTGACCATCTTTTCCTTGAAAACCATTTTCCATCAACCACTCTCTGACAAATTCTTTCGATAAATGCTTTTGAGCTTCTCCCCTATCTTGTCTGTCTTGATAGCCATCCTTATAAAAATACCTTGAACTATCAGGCGTATGAATTTCATCAATCAATCTAATTTCACCATCTACTTTTCCAAATTCATATTTTGTATCCACCAAAATTAATCCTTGAGCATCTGCCATTTGCGTTCCACGCTCAAACAAAGCTTTTGTGTATTTTTCTAACACAATATAATCTTCCTCACTCACAATACCTTGTGCTAATATTTCTTCTCTTGAAATATCCTCATCATGTCCTTCCATGGCTTTAGTAGAAGGTGTAATAATTGGCTCAGGTAATTTATCATTTTCTTTTAATCCTTCTGGCAATGTCACTCCACACAATATCCGCTTACCCGAACGATAGGTACGCCACGCATGTCCTGCTAAGTACCCCCTAATCACCATCTCAACTCTAAATGGCTTACATTTTAAACCAACTGCGACATTCGGATCAGGTGAAGAAACGAACCAATTAGGTACAATATCTTTTGTTGCTTCCAAAAAATGAATCGCTATTTGATTCAACACTTGACCTTTATATAAAATCGGTCTTGGTAAGATATGATCAAAAGCAGAAATCCTATCTGATGCTACCATCACCATGTATTTATCTTTTATGGTATAAGTATCTCTTACTTTTCCTCTATAAAAATACGTTTGTCCTTCAAACTTAAAATTCGTCTGTATAATGGAATTAGCTTCTATTGACATATTTTTTGACATTCGATAATCGACTTTCGACAATCGATATTTGATTTAAACAATTCAAAACCGATTATTGAAAATCGCTTATGATGAAACGAAAATCGAATCTGCTGCAAAAGTAAAATTAGTTCAACATATTGACAATATGATTTGGGAATTAATGAGAAATAATAAATTTTGGTATCTTCGATTTTCATCATTTAGAAATTATTCATCTTGCAAATCTGGCAAAGTTATATCAATCATTTTAAAGCATACTTAATGCTAGAACGGGGATTTTCAGAAAATTCCATTACAGCTTATTTGCAAGATTTAGAAAAACTGGTACAATACATTAACGCAGAGAAATGGACTTATACCCCAAAAACGATTAACAGAAAAGCATTAGAACAATTTATTTATGCTTTAAATGAAATCGGACTAGCCGCTACCTCACAAGCGAGAATTATCTCTAGTCTAAAAACTTTTTTTAAATATTTATTAATCGAAAATGAAATTGAATCCAATCCAACTGAGTTATTAGAAAGCCCTCAATTAAGTCGAAAATTACCTACAGTCTTAGCTTATGAGGAAATCGAAGCCATGCTAGATGCTGTAGATTTAAGTAAAAAGGCGGGGCATCGAGATAGGGCAATTTTAGAAACTTTATATGCTTGTGGATTGAGGGTAAGTGAGTTAACTCATTTAAAAATTTCCAATCTTTATTTAGATATTGGTGTCATTAAGGTTACTGGAAAAGGCAACAAAGAACGATTTGTACCTATCGGAGAGACAGCGATTCAGCATATAGAATTTTGGATGTTAGATAGAAATCAATTAAAAATCATACAGGATGGCGATATATTATTTTTAAATCAAAGGGGAAAACAACTGTCTCGCATTGCTATTTTTAATTTAGTAAAAGCTACGGCTAAAAAAGCGGGCATTACTAAAAATATTAGTCCGCATACATTTCGCCATTCCTTTGCTACGCATCTTTTGGAAGGTGGAGCGGATTTAAGGGTGATTCAAGAAATGTTAGGACACGTTTCAATCACTACCACAGAGATTTATACCCATTTGGATACAACCTATTTAAAAGAGACTTTGTTATTGTATCATCCTAGAAATCAGAAGGAGTGATTGTATTGTTTCACTGATTTTATAACAATCGTACATTCAATGAAGCGACACAATCGTACAATCAATTTTAAATGTTATTCGATATTTTAAGTTTAATTTGGGAATTAGCGTTATTTGGAATAGCTGTTTACGGATATATGTTTTCAAGAGGTCTGATCACTTCTAAAGATCCAAAACAACGCAAAAAGATGGAGCAATTTCGACAAGAAAACCAATGGTTATTATACGTTTCTTTGTTACTAGGGGCCATTATGGTAATTAATTTATATA
>CAYLSF010001081.1:0-3036 GCA_964385675.1 uncultured Saprospiraceae bacterium | reverse complement strand
TTATCATCATGGAAGGGACAATGGGCTCTGTGATACTTATCAATCTTCATCCCTAAACGCTCAGCAACTACATAGATATCGAGTTGCTGCTTTAACGCTGCTATTTCCATGCTTGACTGAGTTCCTTATTCTCCATCATCGCAAACACATCGCGCAAGGTCACTAATGCTAAGTAACGCTCTCCCAACTCATCGTAACACTTCCGATACTCCGCACTCATCACTAAGTCATACAGTAAACGATCCAACTGATGAGCGACACCAACAGGGGTTTCTTCTGCTACATGGGCTAATAAAGGACGAAGGTCGTAAGGCATGGAAAAAAGTTTAGTTTTCTCTAATTGTGCATATTCACTTCAAACTTATCTTATACACTTTATTATTCCAAATACCGATCAACACAAAAACACCTAAATCACTTTAACAAGATTGAATTAAGCAAGCGTTTTAGCTATTTTTACTACTGTACTGTGCGTAATTACTATAAAAAATGGGTTTAGCAGATAGGTTAAAGAAGGCAAGAACTGATAAGAAAATATCACAACAACAATTAGCTCAACAAGCCAATGTTCATTATACTAATGTAGGACGGTATGAAAGAGGTGACGCTAAGCCATCAGCTGATGTACTTAATAAGATTGCTAACGCGTTAGATACTTCTCCAGATTATTTAATGAACGGTACTATTGAAGATAAGGCACATAACTCTATTTCAGATCAAGAGCTATTATCTCAGTTTAAGAAAGTGGAAAATATGCCCGAGAAAAGTAAACGGCTGGTAAAAGAAATATTGGATGCTTTTATTCTAAAAACTGATCTACAACAAAAACTAGCTCAATAAAAAAGCCCCTGATTATCATCAGAGGCTTATCCTTTTATATTCTATACTGGACACAAGTCAAAAAAAGACTTCATTCAGATGAGTTAATATTATATTGATCAATTGCTCGATGTAACTTATTTCTATAAGAAAAGGCCATTGGAATAGCTCCAATTACTATAGCAGTACCTACAATCATTGTAACTGCAGCTCCATTATTGATCTCTTCACCGTCTTCTTCTTCTAAGGAAAGTCCTCCTAAAACAGTAACGACTAGACCAACCCCCATACTTAACCAAGATAATCCCTTTAAAGTAGCTGCTTTTTTAATCATCTTATGACTTTCGGGATCATCTCTGGTTGCTTTCCGAAGATTTCGAGTATTCAAAACCTTCAATGGACCTAACCCTTTATTTATGAACTCCTGAGCTACTGCTACCTGAGACCTATTTAAAACAGGACCTGCATTATTAATAGAGGATAACCATCTATTAATTCCTCCTTCTTCTACCAGTTTAACTAAACCAAAACCATTGGGGTTTTGAGTAAAGCAACCTTCAGAGGTCCGAAAGAAACTCACAGAAGACAACCTATACTCGACACTATCAAGAATAATAATGTCTGGGTTAAATGCTCTTTTATGAAAGCTTCCGGAAACCCCAGTGATTACTCGACCACCTGTCACCACAAAATGCCCTTCCGGAATTTTTTTAAGATTAGACTGAGCCTGCAAACACGTAGAATAGGCAAGGAATGCGACCACACAAATTAGTATTGATTTCATAAAGTTTTATTTAAACACATATCATCTTCTGCTACACTCGACACAAGTCAACCTGACCGGGTCAAAAAGACTTGCGCCAGAATTACGGCATACTTAACCCAGATGGGGGCTATTTTAATTTAGACAGAAATTCGCCAATGCTATTGGCTACAAAATGAATGTTTGACCTTTCGTTATCAGAAACATTTTTATAGTCAATTTCATTTTCATGATCCCAGAAATATATTGAACCAAAACTATTTTCTTCACATGAAACCAACAACAAGTTACCGCCGGGGTCATGAGCAATAGGAACCATCTTATTTGGTATACGCTTATCTTCAGTTTTGTAAAGCGTTATATAATCTTCTAGATTATCAAACTCACCATCATAAATTGCTAAAAACCAATCCACAGTAGAATCTGTTTCATTCATGTTTTCAACAAATGAAAATCTATTCGGACTACAACGTCCTCCATTATATTTTAATAGATGGTCTTTATAGTTTTGAGGTAATAAAAACCCTAGTTTTTCTTCTAATGAACTAATTTCTGATAAAGTTAAAGTCGACTCCGTTTCAAAAAAACTAACCATTATTACTATTATCTAAACACTCCTGAACCTCTAGATCCACCACCCCAAATACTCCAACCACCAGAGTGGCCTGTTTGAGAGTGAACCCTTTGATTAACTAACTGCATTCTTCCGTACTGTTGATGATGATGCCAAGTATAACCTTTGGGTGTACTAGAAAAACCTGCTAATCTATTAGCTTCAGCAAAATCGTCGGCTCTAGTTCTTTGAGGATTAATTATAACATCATTCTTACCACCACCATTATATAAATGGTTTTTAAAGTTTGGAAAACCTTGACTATTAAAGGGAACACCTGTTTTTGGATGAGTTCCACCAGCCAGTCCAGCATTCTTTGTCCCCACTGGTAGATTTTGTCCTCTTGGGGTATAATTAAATGACCTTGCTGAAGGTACTCTCGGTATCATTGGTTGAGCAACAATACTTACGGCATTTACATACACCATCAACCACTCTCTAGCTAGACGATCTTCTGGGTTGACTACTATTGGACCAAAAATATCTCCGTTTCCAGCCATATTGAGTTGAATGCTAGATCCAAAAAGGTCTCCAACTGACATGTCTGAAAATATGCTAACATCAGCAATATTCGTTACACGTACCCCCGCATCGGTAACGTAAGAACAATTGCAACCATCTGAATTACCAAGTATAACATCAGCTCCACCAAAAATTGGTGCGCAAGGAGGTTCGTCACACCCGCCATCCGGATCAACTTTATTTACTGGGTTGTTTCCCATAGCAAGATACGGACTTGCATATTGACGATAAGGATCTGGCACTAGCCACCTACCAATAACGGGGTCATATTCTCTGAGTTGAAAATGATTCCAGCCACTCTCTCCATCCTCTTCAGCAT
>CAYLSF010001080.1:0-3037 GCA_964385675.1 uncultured Saprospiraceae bacterium | reverse complement strand
AATGGATTTTAAAGATCAAATAACTGAAATTTTATATTAAAAACCAATGATTTATAAATATTTATTTTTGATATTATTATAAATAAATGAGTATTAATAAATACACTATTTGACTAAAGGTATTATCATTCGTTTGATATGTTTTCAATATTTTGCAAGTAGTCATACATCGCTAATTGAGACTGATACGGTGGTAAACCATTTGTTTGATACTCGTTTTTCTGGTCACCATCAATAATTCTTGCTTTTAAATTATCATTTAGCTGCAAATCAATAAAATGTAGAATTTCATCTTTGAGTGCTTTATGATAGATTGGAAAGGCAACCTCTACCCTTCTGCTCAAATTACGGGTCATCGTATCCGCAGAGGATAAGAAAATTTCAACCTTACCTTTATTATTGAAAATGAAAATTCTAGCATGCTCTAAATAGCGTCCAACAATACTAATAATATTGATATTATCACTTATACCTTTTATACCTGGTACTAAGCAGCAAATTCCTCTTACAATTAAATCAATCTTGACACCTGCTTGACTCGCTTCATATAATTTATCAATAATGGCTTTATCTTCAAGACTATTGACTTTGAGGATAATTCTACCTTTTTTTCCAAGTTTTGTCTCTCTCTCGATTAGGTAAGTTAAGTGTTCTCGTAAATTAAATTGCCCCACTAGAAGATGCTCAAAAGGTTTTTTAGGACGTTTTTCTGACTCTAAGAAATCGAAAACTTTACCGACTTCTGTGGTTAAATTTTTGTCAGCCGTTAAAAGACCAATATCGCTATATAATTTTGCCGTACTTTCATGAAAATTTCCAGTACCTAAGTAACTGAATTTCTGCTTCTTCCCTTCAATAATACGCTCTACTAAAGCGGTTTTGGAATGTACTTTCAATCCTGGAAAACTGTAGATTACTTTAACCCCTGCATTTTTAAGTCTATCAGCCCATACTAAATTAGCCTCCTCATCAAATCTAGCTTTAATTTCGACAAATGCAACAACAGACTTTCCTGATTTTGCTGCTTTCATCAAAGCATCCATAATGCGAGATACCTTAGCAACTCGATATTGTACAATTTTTATCGTTGTTACAGATGGATCGTCCGCAGCTTGTTCAAAAAATTGGACAACACTTTCATAAGAGTGATAAGGGAAATGTAGTAGGTGATCTTTTCTTAATAATTTATCAAAAATAGAACCTTCGGATTCTAATTGCGAGTAAGATAAAGGTGGAAGAGGATTGTCTTTCAGATGTTTTTTGCCAAATGATGGAAATTTGAAAAAATCAAAATTATTATGATATCTTCCCTCGGGTAATAAGTCTTTCTTATCTAAAGATAGATAATCTATCATATAATCTAGTACCGCTTTAGGCATTGATCTATCATAGACAAATCGACTTGTAGGCCCCACATTACGTAAGGCTAAACTGCGCTCAATCTTACGTACCAAATCTCCAGAAAATTCATCATCAATATATAAATCAGCATCCCTAGTGAGTTTCATAGAATATGCTCCCAATATTTCATAATCAGGAAGCCGTAACGGTAATGTTAATCTCACAATCTCATCTAAAATGATTATATCATGTTCTCCTTCTTTAGTTGTCGGTAATTCAATGAAACGAGGTAGTTCGCTTGGAATATTAATGAGCATATATCGGTCATTCTTTTGTTCATCTTTAGTTTGTAGATGAGCTAAGAGATATAGGCTTGCATTTCTAAAAGAAGGTCGGATATTTTGTTGAATTAGCATAACAGGTCGCCCGAACGAGAACTTATTTTCCTCATAAAAATTATGAACAAATTCCAGTTGTGCTTCACTTAGTTCATTTATTCTTTTGAAATGAATACCATTTTGAGCGAGAGAAGGGATAATTTCATGGTTAAATAAATCACTAAACTCTTGGGCTTGTTCCCTAAGTATAGTTAATAGTTCTTTTAAAACTTTCTTTTTCGCTTCAATTTCTAGGCGCTTTTTATCCTTCTTACCTAATCTTAAAAAACTTCGCAAACTTGCAACTCGGACTCTAAAAAACTCTCCTAAGTTACTAGAGTAAATCGCTAAGAATTTAATGCGCTCAAATAATGGATTACGAGCGTCCATTGCTTCTTGAAGCACTCTATAATTAAAAGATAACCAGGTTACATCTCGATTTAAGTAAGGAAAATTGTCTTTCATCTGTTTTTAAGTCTTAGATAAATAGATTTTAATATCACTAAAACACTTAATTAGGTTAATAGATTTTTAAACTTACGCTTTTTGGAAACGATTTGATTAAAAACATGAACTTTAGACTAGATGGCGTTTTGGAAAATCAAAAAATACAAACTTTGTATTCTCATCACGAACACTTTTCCAATTTTCAGCAGATGATTCCATACAGACAATTCCACAAGTTGGTACATTATCAATCCGAATACCACTTAGATAGTTAGCAGCATAAGTGAATGCAGGATTATGCCCAAATAAAATAACGGTATTGACTTCATCCTCTAACTCATTGATGATGCTGATAATCGTCTGTGTAGCAGCTTCATAAATACTTTTATCTTGACGAATATTATCAGCACTATATCCTAAAATCTCAGCAAAGGTCTTAGCTGTTGTGATAGCACGATTAGCTGGACTAGAAATAATTAAATCTATCACGAGTCCTCGATCTCGTAATTTTTCAGCCATAAAAGGAGCATCCCTTTTTCCTCGCTTATTCAAAGGTCGATCGAAGTCATCAATGGTGTAATCTTTCCAACTTGATTTTGCATGGCGAATTAGGATAATTTGTTTCATATTGTATTTAGTTTAGTGTCTATATTATATGCATCATGATACATAGTCTGAATACTGATCGTTTCGTATGCTTATTTTATCATCAATAAACATAAAGGTCTATTTAATTTTACAATTATTTCAGATGAATTCAAACTAAGTTATGAACTGTGTTAAATACCAATCAAAAAAGTGATTTTTTATAATTATTTTGAATTTTTATCATTTTTGAGATGATATTCATTATCAAACATAACTTCATTTTT
>CAYLSF010001079.1:0-3037 GCA_964385675.1 uncultured Saprospiraceae bacterium | reverse complement strand
AAAAAATCGTAATACAATCCAAAAAGTTATGAGTAAAAAACAAATAGTTAATTATCAAATTTCAAATGAAATTATGGCAAATCCCGAAAGAGGTTTACAGAAATATTCGATTACAGAAGATAGTTATTCAACAAGTAATGGAACAAATAATCTTTCGATTTCAACTTTAAATAGTTGGAGGAATAGTGCAGATAAAGTTACCGTTGTTTATAGATATTTTATGCTAAATGACTTTATGACTTCTGATATTAACGCTATCTATTTAGAGAATATACAGAGGGATTTTGATAATGTCAGAGAAGCAGGATTAAAGATTATAGTTAGGTTTGCTTATTCTAATAAAAAAGGGGATGGTTTACAGCAACCTTTGAAGGCTCAAATTTTATCACATATCACCCAATTATCAAGGACATTAAAAGATAACAAAGATATTATTTTTTCACATCAAGCAGGGTTTATTGGAACTTGGGGAGAATGGTATTATACAAATTCAGAGGAGTTTGGTACGAAAGATTCTATCTCTGATGACCAATGGGCAAATAGAAAAGAAATTTTAGATGCGATGTTAAAAGCAACACCTGTAGAAATCCCCATTCAAGTTAGATATGTTAAAATAAAAAAGGAGTTATATGGAACAACTCCGTTAACGGAGCAAACCGCTTATCAAAATACAGAAAAATCAAGAATAGGTTTCTATAATGATGCTTTTTTGAATAATTGGGGTGATAATGGGACTTATTCGGTAAATAATAAATGCGAAAATCCTGTGGGAACATTAGATTATAATTATTTATCAAATGAAACTCAATACTTGCCAATGACGGGAGAAACTAATGGATTGAACAAGTGCAATCCAAGTAGAACCAAAAGTCAAAATGCTATTCGTGAAATGAGACTAACTAATTGGACTACTTTAAATAGAGATTATTATCCTCGTTTTTGGGAGCAAATTCGAGAATCAAATAGTTATGATGAAATTCTTAAAAATTTAGGTTATAGATTCATTTTAAATTCATCGACTGTTATTGTAAATGAAACAAGTTTTCATCTGACTTTAAATATTAAAAATGTTGGTTATGCAAGACCGTTCAAGTCAAAAGATGTATATCTAATCATAAAGAATACTGAAACGGATGAAGATATAAGACGTTTAGTTAATACAGATATCAGAAAGTGGAATACTTCTAATGAAGTAATTGAACAAAATTTTGATTTAGAAGAAAATGGTACATTTGAACTTTATCTATGGATAACTGATAAAGAGCTAAAATTAAGAACTAATCCTAATTATAGTATTCGATTCGCAAATTTGGATATTTGGGAGGAAAAAATGGGGTACAATAGGTTATATCAAACCATAAATATATAAATATAATTGAATAAAAATGATAAGTCGAGGAAGCAAAAGGAAATTTCATCCACAAGCCTTTCTTAAAACTGTTTGCAAAACACTCACCACACACAGCTATGTGGTTAATGATTTTAAATAAGTATATTCATAACGAAAATAAGCTAAAAATCAATTTTAGTTCAAAGTCAATCTTTCATATAACTGATTTTCACTCCCTCTAAACTCGACCATCAATTCTGCCGATTTTTTCCAATTGATTTTTAGAAGAGCAAAATTATTTTGATTAACTAATTTTCCCACTCGATATTGATTGGGTTCACCTGTATTTTTCACATAAGCATGAGTTAAGCTACTTGAAGTGATTTCGTATAACGGGTAGTCTAAGTTAGGTAAATCAATTTTTGCGACTTCGGAAATATGTCTATCACCACTCATCATTATTGTATGATTCGGTTTATGTTGTTGAATCAAATCGAATAATCGCTGTCGTGCGGTTGGGAAATTTGCCCATTTTTCAAATCCATGTTCTGTTGCAATTACTTGAATACTGGAAGCAATAATATGAATAGTGGCTTCATTTTTAGCAAGTTCATTTTCTAACCATGCCCATTGAGCGTCCCCTAAAATATCACCTGTTGGATTAATTTTATATCGACTACTGCCCAAAAGATTTTTTTCTAAGTCATCTCTAAAATACCTTGTGTCCAAAAGGATAAGTTTGATCTTTTTATCAACTTTACCCCATAGGTAACTTTGATATGCCCCTTCTCGACTTCTCACGGTTGCGTCTTTCGGCACATCCAAAAAATCAAGCATCAGAGCTTTAGCTTCTTTCTTTTTAATATAGCGTTTCCCTCCATCATTCAAACCATAATCATGATCATCCCATATCCCAACAACAGGATGTTGGTGAATGAATTTTTGATAAGACGTATCCTTTTTTTGAGCATCATATTTGGCTTTCATAAATGCCATATCGTCTGTGTCCGCATATACATTATCCCCCAACCAAATAAATAAATCGGGATGATGTTGAGCTATATTATTCCACATCACTTGTGGCTTATGCGTCTTATTACACGAACCAAAAGCAATTGTATTCAATTGTGTAGTCAAATCAATTGATTGCCCTGATAATGAACGGTTTAGTTTCTGAGAAGAGCAAGATTGAAAAATCAGAAAGGCTGTTAAAATGATTAAGATTCTATACATTGTTGTTTATTTTGCATGGGTCAAAATTAAGAAAATCAATAGAGTTATTCTTTTAATTTGATGTTATCAAATAATTATTTTTAGGTTTCTTTTGATTCATACTTAAAGTCCAATAGGATAACCATTAAACAAAAATCCGTTCTCGCCTGATTGATAAATATCAACATCAGCCGGTCGGATTAAAAAATTATCTAACTGACAAGAGATACTTTTTTTAACTTTAAAATATTCCACAAAAATCTTATACGTGTGAGCAGTAGCCTTGATTTGAAGCGGTACTCTTATCCACTCTTCATACACCTCTGAGGTTTCCATAGGGTTGGTCTTAAATTGTTGAATGACTTCCCCCTTATCGTTGTATTGAGCAATTTTAAAAAAAGGAAATCCATACAAATTTTTATCCGCATACATCCAAACCGATATTTCTAGCAATTGTCCAATACTGTCTTGTGGTACCTGCCCTTCATATAAGAT
>CAYLSF010001078.1:0-3037 GCA_964385675.1 uncultured Saprospiraceae bacterium | reverse complement strand
GACTAAAATGTTAAGTAACAAATTATGAAATCTCTTTCATTCGTTCCACAATTTCAAAAACAGCAGGACAAATTGCTATATTTTTTAAGGTAATATCTAAGATTTTATGCATTTGTTTACGGTCGGTGTGTGGGTATTCTCTACAGGCTTTTGGTCGTGCTTCATAAACGGAACAATAGTTATCTTCTCCTAAAAACGGACAGGGTGCAGTCTGTAGCACATAATCTCCATCTTCATCTATTTTTAAATATTGAGCTACAAAATTGGCAGGACGCATTCTAAGATGTTTGGCTAAGCGTTCTATATCTCTTTGAAAAAACATGGGACTTGTTGTCTTACAACAATTGGCACAATCTAAACAATCTATCTCTTGAAAGACCTCTTCATGTAAAGTATGGAATGTATCATCTAGTTGTCGGGGTTTCCATCTTTTTAATTGCTTAAAATATTTCTTATTAGCTTTTTTTCTATCTTTAGCCAGTACTTTTAACTGTTTCAATTCGTGTAACATTCCATCAATTTATAGCGTAACTTCAAAAGTGCAAGCAAAGATACATTTTTCGACACTCAAAAATAATAATCACGAATAAGGTTACTTTTTTAAAAAAATTACAAATAACTATTTAGTAAGTGCTTAGAATGTTGTGTAAACGAATATTAGCTGAATCAAATAACTTCAACACCACAACTCCCGAATACTTTCGGGATCAATACTTCAACACATTCATTAAAATATACTACAATGAAAACATGGATTTTACTTCCAATTTTATTCCTTTCGATAAGCAGTTTCGGGCAAAATGCCTATTACAATGCTTTAAATTTGGCGAAAAACGCTGATTTTTATCAATCTAGAATTTCCAATTTACAAAATCAAGTAGCCAACACTAGAATTTCCTTGACAGACAATGAAAAGCGAGTGTTAGATGCTTTTGATGCTTTTTTCCAAGATCAATTCTCTGCGTCTGTTAATGCAGCATATTTAAATGTAGATAGTTTGGATGCCTTATTGAGTAGAAGTATGGCGTCAATTAATTATGCACAAGTTGAATATAGCATTGATCCAACTACTCAAACGGGTTATCTTTTTTACCAAGGTAAAGAATACCCTATTTTTAACTTGAAAACGAATCAGGTTAATATCGATCCTGCTTTACCTTTTCAACTATTTGATAAGGATGAAGAACCCATTAAGGTGAGTAATGCTAAAGATTTTAAATACCTCTTAGTTCAAAATAATGATGTCTATGATTTACAAACAGGTAAGCTAGTCGCTATTTTTAATGAGACGACTCGTAAGGCATTACTGACCTCTACAGGAACAGAATTTACAGATTTCAATGCCGTAGTCGGATACGATGATCGAGTTGTAGGAAGAGGCGTAGGGGCAACCGTTGGAGGGGCAGCTTCTATGGCTAATCCTGTATCATTTACCACGCAATTAGTGGATGCTACGGCTCAGTTTTTAGTAGATCGTACACAAGAAGAATTGCTGTTGGCATTTATTGACAACTTTAGACAAAAACTAAATGATAGCCCTGAGTTTACTACCTTATTTGTAAAAACAACGGCACTACTCAATAGTAATAATCTTTTTCATGTCCCAACCATGGGACCAGTATGGCGAGCTGCTTTTCAGGAGGACTTACAGCAAATTGTGCCTAGTTTTAAAACTTTAATAGAAACAGATGCAGGTTATGCGAAATATAAAAATGATGCAGCCTTTAAGTTATTTTTAACGACTTATGATGTCATGCAATTAAATAGTGAGGGGAAAAATGTTTTAGAAATTATTCAAGCCTTAGAGCAAGATGTAGTTACTACCGGTTCTACCGATGTGGTGGACGAGTCCATTCGATTATTAAATATTTTAGCGACTAATTTGACCAACCATCAAGGGACAGGATTGATTAGTTTGGATTCTTTAAAATCTTTTACTGCTAGTGATGCTAGTTATTTTGCTGGACTTATTTTTCAACAAAATAAACCATTTTTCTACTCCATTAAAATAGGAAATACAAGTGCGGGTAATTTGATAAAAATAGACTATAAGCCTTTGATGAAAATGGCGTCTAATTTTGTGGATTTGGGGAGTCAGTTTCAGACAGCATACGCTACATATAAACTTCACTTAGATGATGTTAATCAAACAGACTACTCGGCAGATTATGCACAGTTTGCTACATTGATTTCTGGTTTAGTTGATTTAGGATTTCAGACTAGATATTTTAATGATAAGACGGCTTACTTTAATAGTCAATATTATACGATTTATCGTCCGATGTCAGCTAATTTAATAGATGCCTACCAAGCAGCTTATGCTCAAAATTATGGTCAAGTTGTGCTAAATAGTATGTTAGCATTTGAGCCGATAATGAAGATAAAAGTGGCGAGTTTAGATACCTCGATAGCAAAATTGAGAATAAATAAAAGAGGATTTGCTGGTTCAAAACTAAAGGAGGCTAATGAGCAATTGGATAAGATGGAAATTCAGCGAAATTGGCTAAGTAATTTTTCTCAAAACTTCTTGTTCTATGGTAGTTTTATGGTAGATGTATTAGCTGCCAATAATGCGATGGATATGCAAGGTATCTTAGAAAAATATGCAGCACCTGTGGGGTCTTACATTGTTAAACGAGATGGTGTTGTTAGTTTAGATTTGAATGCTTATCCTGGTTTATACGGTGGATACGAAAAAGCCGAAATTTCTGATGAATATGGCTTAGTTACGGGCGTAACTGCTCCGATAGGATTATCCCTAAATTGGGGAAATCGCTTTTTATTTACTAGAGCAGAAGGATTTTCTACTGGGATCTTTATTCCATTAGTTGACATTGGAGCAGCATTTAGTTATCGCTGGAATGATCAGTCCGAAGGATTTCCACAAGAAATTACCTTAAAGCAAATTTTCTCACCAGGTGCTTATTTAGCGTTAGGTATCAAAAATCTTCCTATTGCGATAAACATTGGGGCTCAATATACCCCTGAGTTGCGGACAATCGGTACAGCAGGAACAGCCGAAAGTGCTATTCGATAT
>CAYLSF010001077.1:0-3043 GCA_964385675.1 uncultured Saprospiraceae bacterium | reverse complement strand
CTAATTTCATATAGTTCAACTCAATACACATACGATACCATAGATAAAATAATTAAAATCAAATTTTGGTTAGAAGAATTAAATAATGCTGCCCAAAAATGTCTTCATATTGAAAAGCAACTTATCAAATCGCTCTTTTGTGAAAAATGGTATCGTATCTGTTACACAGCATCTATACCAACTTATCACTTATTTAAAAGTAGTTTTCTTTCAGAAAAGTCTTCAGGAAGTCAAATGCTTAAACTTCAATCAACTGATTATCTAAAAAAATATCCTTATTTATTAGATTTTTTAAAAAAATTAAAATATAAAATTAATTTTATCATACGAAATTACCAGATCAATGGATTCTAACACACCACTGTTATCCGTTATCATGCCTGTATATAATGCAGAAAAATATGTAAAGGAAGCCATTAATAGTATTTTGACTCAAACTTATACCAACTTTGAGTTTATCATTATTAATGATGGTTCTACGGATAATAGCTTACAACTCGTCCTTGAATTTAACGATAGAAGGATTAAATTATTTGATAACGAATACAATAAGGGCTTAGTGTTTAGTTTAAATAAGGCTATTGAACTAGCAAAAGGACAATATTTAGCAAGGATGGACGCTGACGATATTTCTATGCCCACAAGGTTAGAAGAACAAATGAAATTCTTAGTTAATTACCCCAATATTGATTTGGTAGGAACAAGTGCATATATTATAAATAATAAAGGTAAGCAAATTAAAACATGGCATGTAAAAACAAACCTTAATGATCTTAAAAAAGTATTATTATTTGGTAGTCCTTTTATACATCCAACCATTATTGTAAAAAAAGAGACGCTAATGAAAATTCGTTATAATCATAAGTTTTTTCCAGCCGAAGATATGTATCTTTGGTTTTCACTTTTACAACAGTACAATTGTTCTAATTTAGAAAAAAAATTACTGAGCTATAGATATCATAAGACTAAGGTCAGTATTAAACACAACAATCAACAAGCATTAAAACACCAATTAATATATAGATTATATCTAGAATATTTGAATATACCATTTACAGAAGAAGAACTTCTCATTCATTCAAAAATCGCACATCATTCCAATACTTTAATTATAAAGAGATCAGAGTTAAAAATAATAGAACAATGGCTACTAAAATTAAGTCGCCATTCTTTATATGCCAATAATAATTTTCTAGGCAATAAATGGTATTCTATATGTTTTAGTAATAATTTTGGATTTACAACTTTTATTCATTTTATAAAAAGTCCTTTGAATCAAGAAATAACTTACAAGCAAAAATTAAAGTTGCTTGTAATTTCGTTTCTAGCATTCATATTAGGAACTTTTTTTTTAAATCAAATTAAAAAAAGTATTAAGTGGATAATAACAAATTGGTAACAGGAATATCCGTAATTATTTGTACCTATAATGGAAAAAATCGTTTAGAAATGACACTTGACCATATTATTAGTCAAGATATTGATAGTAGTATTCTTTGGGAAGTCATCATTATAGATAATGCTTCTACTGACCAAAGTTATTCCTTTGTGGAACAATACCTCTTGAAATCTAATTCTTTAGTTAATTTCAAATTATACCATCAGCCAAAACCTGGTAAACAATATGCTCTAGAGTTAGGATACCAAAAAGCTAAATATGATTTTATAGTTATTTGTGATGATGATAATTGGCTATCTTCTAATTATCTGCAAACAGCATTCAATATAATGAAACTCCACCCATCTATTGGTTTATTAGGTGGGTGTGGAGAAGGTATTTTTGAAGTTCCCCCTCCTAATTGGTTCGTTGATTTCTCTTATAATTATGCAATTGGAGAACAGGGAAAAGCAACAGGAAAGACAAAACAAGAACTCTATGGAGCTGGGATGATTATCCGTAAAAGTGCCTACAATCAATTAATACAACATAAATTCAAGCCGTTTTGTATAGGAAGAACGGGGGAAAGTAATACAATACTATCTGGAACGGATACAGAGCTTTCTGCAGCTATTAGGCTTTTAGGATATGATATTTATTACTCAGAGAATCTAAGATTTAAGCATTTTATAACTAAAAGTCGGTTAAATTGGGATTATCTTTTGCGATTGCGGCGAAGTATGATTTATGCAAATTATGTGTTAGGAGCATATAAATTAGAATTACTAAAGTTACCCAATAACTATTTGGTGTTAAGTTTAGTCACTATTTACTATTGTATCAAATCAATTCATCTTTTTACTATTGGTTTCATAAAGGGTAATTCAAGGGCTAAAATGGATAGTTTTTTTTACTTTTTATTAGTAAAATATTATTTCAACCACGCTAAAGCGTTTATCAGCATTAGAAAAAGTATAAAGATGTGGAATTTAACCCCTTAAAAGATTACAGTCTTAATTTCCAATCTAAGTCAAAATTCTTTATTTTTTGTCCTTTAAATCGCATTGAAAAGATTGTAGTTAATTTTTCTAATACCTCTCTATCTACTTTCTTTTTGTCTATATGTCCTTTATTAAATATTTCCACATTGGTCAGTTCCATAGACTTTAGTCCCAAAAATTGGAGTACTTTATGATATGCTTTATTAGGCTCTAAAAATAACAATTCACTTTTAATGATACAAATATTTTCAGAAGGTAGGATATTAAACCAATTACTTATATGAAAATCATAAAGGCTCTTATATAAAATAGGAAAATACTTCATCCCCTCACCATGAAATTGTTCAGTACTAACGAATGCAGTTGACTCATAATATTTTATTTCAGAAGAAATATAGTCAGAAAAACTCTGTTTAGATTCATAATAATTAGGAAAATAATAGTATTCAGATAAAGCCCTTTCAATCGGGTGTCTCAATAAAATAATAATCTTAACATTAGGCAATACTTCTTTAAACTTTGGGATTAATTGTGGAAAATGAAAACAATATGCACTAGCCTCTCCTGTAATAACTTTTTCAACCCCATTTTTCCTTTTCAATATTATTGTATGCTTAGTTGTTGGAAAAAACAATTTATAATTATTAATATTAAAATCTTCAAT
>CAYLSF010001076.1:0-3043 GCA_964385675.1 uncultured Saprospiraceae bacterium | reverse complement strand
ATTGATAAGAAACAGGTTGAGAGAGCTATTCAACCAGAGACTGATTATATATACAATCTTGCAGGATTTGCGAATCTAGATAAAGCTGTTGAGAATCCTCACTTGACTATGGAACTTAACATACTGGGTAATATAAACATTCTCAATGCTTGTGTGAAAAATAATATAGAACGGTTTATTTATGCTAGTAGTGCGTATGCCGTTAGTGATAAAGGTTCATTTTATGGTATTAGTAAATTAGCCTCAGAGAAAATTGTTGAATAATATTATCTAAAATATAATTTGAAATATACAATTCTTCGATATGGTTCAGTATATGCAGAAGTGGATTTTGACAATAATTATATCTTTAATTTGATTAAGAAGATAGTTGATACAAAAAAAATTATTCATAGTGGAGATGGTAATGAAATAAGAGAATATATCCATGCATCTGATGCGGCTAAACTTTCAGTTGAAATTTTAAAATCTGAAAATTATGAGAATCAACATATTATTTTGACAGGAGTAGAACGGATGAAAAGGTTAGAACTATTTTTAATGATAGAAGAAATTTTAGGAGAAAAGTTAGATATTCAACTAAAAAACAGTGGATATAATAATCATTATAAATACACCCCATATTCATTTAGACCTTCTGTAAGTAAAAAATTAATAGCTAATCCACATATTGATATGGGACAAGGATTATTAAGGTGTATTCAAGTAATATATAATGAAGTATAGTAATAAAGAAAATATAACGACAATATATACAGGCAAAGAACGTATTTTTGATGAGCGAATAGCTTATGAAATTATTCATGCAGGTCAATTAGCAATAAGAGAAAAAGGAGTATTTTTTTTAGGAATTTCTGGTGGTAGTACACCGTTAGGTGCTTTTAATATTTTAGCAAATACCTCAGATTCATTGGATTGGAGTAAAATTTATATCTTTTGGGTGGATGAACGTTGTGTTGCACCAGAAAATCCTGATAGTAATTTTGGTATAGCTTACAAGGTTTGGTTAAATAAATTGCCAGTTAATTTTTACAGGATAAAAGGTGAAAAAGATCCTTTCCTCGCTGCGAAAGAATATGAAGATTTAATTAGAGATGAAATTAAGACACTCAAAAATGGAAATCCTGTATTTGATTTACTTTTATTAGGTATGGGAACTGATGGACATACTTGCTCCCTGTTTCCAAATACTACAATCTTGGAGGAAGAGAAAGCTATTGTAAAGGATGTTTGGGTAGAAAAGTTAAATACCAACAGAATTAGCTTTACATATCCTTTAGTTAATAATGCTAAGAAAAGAATCATCGCCATAAAGGGAACTAAGAAAATAGATATTTATCAAGAGGTACAATCGCTAGACGATATAAAATATCCTATCCAAGGTATTTATCCAAGCGACTCGGAGGACACTTGGATATTGTTTTAAAAAGGAAAGTATGAAGATTAAAAGTATTTTTTTTGATTTTGATGGGGTTTTAGCCGAATCTGTACATGTTAAAACAGAAGCTTTTCGTCAAATGTATTTACCGTATGGTAAAGAAGTAGCAGACAAGGTTGTGGCTCACCATAGAGCAAATGGAGGAGTATCTCGATATGAAAAATTTAGAATTTGGAATAAAGCGTTTTTAAATGAAGAAATAGATGAACAGAGGGTGCAAGAATTAGCACAACAGTTCTCGAATTTAGTAGTGGATGGAGTTGTGGCCTCTACTGAAATTAATGGTGCAACCTATTTTCTAGAAAAATATTATCAAAAATTACAATTTTGGATCATTACAGGCACTCCAACAATTGAAATAGAGCCTATCGTAAAGGCTAGAAATATGGGAAAGTATTTTATAGAATTATGTGGTTCTCCTACAAAGAAACCAACATGGACAGAATATTTAGTTGAAAAGCATCAATTGAACAGAGAAGAGGTTATATTTTTAGGCGATGCAATGTCTGATTATAAAGCTTCTCAGCATTCTAAATTACATTTTGCTTTAAGAGATTATGATGAAAATAAAGAACTCTTTAAAGATTATAAACTTAGACGATTTGTTGATTTTTATGACTTAGAAAAACAGTTAATTCAATCGGAATTACTATGAAGATATTATTAACAACGACTTCTTTTCAAGACACACCTGGGCGTCATCAAGAATTACTTTACAGTCAAGGTTTTGAAATAGATAAGTTAAGAGGTCCCATTACAGAAGCCGAATTATTACCAATTATTGCGAATTACGATGCTGTAATTTGTGGTGATGACGAATACACTGAAGCTGTTATAGCAAAAGGAGTAGCTGGAAAACTGAAATATATATCTAAATATGGAGTTGGTTTAGATAAAATTGATTTGGATGCAGCAAAAAAATATGGTATTCCTGTCACAAATTGTCCTGGAGTCAATCAAATTTCAGTAGCTGAACATGTATTGGCTTTATTATTTACATTTTCACGCCATATACACTTGGAATATAATGTTACACAACAAGGCAAATGGAAAAGGTATGTTGGAAATGAATTATTTGGTAAGACAATTGGTGTTTTTGGATTAGGTTCGGTGGGTAAAGAGTTGGCAAAAAAATGTAAAGCTCTTGGATTATACGTCAAAGTAGCAGACAAATTTTTAAATGAAGAATTTGTAAAAGAACATGATTTTGAAGTATGTGACTCTATTGATGAGATGATAGCAAGTGTCGATATCCTAAGTTTACATGTGCCTCATACACCAGAAACCGAACATATTATCAATGCTCATTTATTAAATAAGGTTGCCAAAAAAAACTTAATCATTGTCAATACCTCTAGAGGTAAATTAGTTGAAAAAAAGGCAATCCTAAGTGCTTTAGATAATGGAATTTTAAAAGGCTACCTAACAGATGTACTGGATGTAGAGCCTATGATAGAAAATCATCCATTTATTGGAGTTGATAATATAATTATTACACCTCACATTGGTTCTCGTACCTACGAAAGTGTACAACGTCAGGGGACTATGGCAGTTAAAAATTTGTTAGAATTAATAAAATTGAATTATGAATTATAAAAAGAAAAT
>CAYLSF010001075.1:0-3050 GCA_964385675.1 uncultured Saprospiraceae bacterium | reverse complement strand
TTTATTTGTAAAAAATACTAATGCTAACTTTCCAGCGGTATTTTAAGAAGATACCAAACTCGCTTAATGAAATTAAAAATATCCGAATTAATATTCGCTCCCCTCTTACTAGAAAAATGTAATCATACCCTTTTTCTCCAGCTTCCGATAGCTATTAGAATGATTGATATAACAGATAAATACAGATAACTTTGCGATAAGTCCATCATTAAATCTAAAAAATCCCTACATTGCATGCTCAATTCACTTATCAAAAAACAGTCAATGAGTTTTAATGTACCCACGAAAAAGAAAATTCCTTTTCAGATAAGAGCACCTTTTTGGCAGTATCTTAATCGGTACAACCGTCAAATTGAGTTGCCGATTTATTATGAGGATTTATTGCGGTATGTGAGTTCTATTCCATTGTATAAGGATGGTGAGGATACACTTTGGGATACGGTATTTTATACAGAAGCTGATACGGATGAATTATATAAAGCATTGACTAAAACGTATGCACTACTTAAAGCAGATGGAGATGAGGAGATGCTAGAACATTTAGCCGTAGCTCGTATTGATTTTTGTCATTTTGGAAATACCCAACCTTTTAGAGTGCGTATTATTAATCAAATCAATGATAATTATGATCACTTTTATGTTAAGAGAGCAGATGCTTCTCGACTTTATGGCTTGGAACTAGAGCACGTGATGTCACCTAGTGATATTTCCTATTTGGTGAACGATGATACGCTGATAGAAGAACATATTGCGGGGATTCCAGGCTATGAATTTATGGAGCATAACTTAGAGGACACGACTTTTAATCAAATTCGGATTGCAAAAGAGTTTGTTAAATTCAATGAACGGTGTTTTGTACGATTGTTGGGGGATATGCGAGCGTATAATTATGTGGTGGATATTACGCCCGATATTGAGGGAAAACAGTTTCGATTTAGAGCCATTGATTTTGATCAGCAATCATACGAGGGGTGGAAGAGTTTTTATTTACCTCAATATTTTAAGGAAAATAATCCAATTATCTTTTTGGGAATTCAGCATATTTCTATGGAAACTATGCGACAATATCAACTTGAAGAAAGAACCTTGATGGCTATGCGGATTAAAATGAATCGAACTCGGGTCAATGATTTGTTAAATATTATGGTAGAAGATACCATTTCGTCTCCTGATAAAGTGGAGCAATTACGAAATGAACTTTCTGTCCACCATAAGAACAATGTGTTTTTACAATGCCGAACCATGGGCGAAATTGTAACAACACACATTCGTCTATTGGTACAAAAAGATTTTAAACAAAGTATGTCTGTTTGGGATAAGATACCCGAAGTATAGAATCGGTTATTGGTTCTCGGTTATTGGTTTTCGGAATTGTAGCAACTCTGTTTGCATTGGATCGATGGTGTCGGTACTGATTTGTAAAGCAAAAGGTTCGTAATTTTTTTGATACCATTTGGTAGCGAGTTTCCAATATAAAATGCCTTGTAATAATCTATACTCTTGATTGACTTCTCGTAAGGCTTTGATTGCCATGGCTCGTTCTGTGTAATTTATATCTTGCATTTGCCATACAATGAGTTCATTTTGAGTTAACTGTTCAATAATCGAAAACCCAAAACCTTCCCATGGCATTACGGTACAATTTTCTCTAAAAATATAGCCTAATTCTGTAAATAGTACAGGATTAGCCTAATTCTCTAAAAATATAACCTAATCCTGTACTATTTAAAGAATTAGTCTATATTTTGAAAGATATTTTGCCAAGAGGCTTTAATTTCTGCATATTTTTCTGTGTCACTTTGTTGAATTGGACGTTCTCTTAATTGGAAGTAAGCATTAATACCAATAAAATCCAATTTATCCCAAAAGGCGATATTATGGTAATTATCAAAATTGGCAGCATAGGTCAATTGACCTGAATATTCCCCTCGAATCGTTTCAATTAATTGATACCATTGTGCCAATATTTGTTTTCGACGCTGATTAATTCGCTCAATTGAATTGGACAAGCCATCATAAGCGACCCCTTTTGCCCATTTTCTTTTCGCTGCTACTTCATCTTTTAAATATTGATTCAAGTCCTCGTAATTGACCTTTTCACCTCGCACCCACCAATGTTCTTTTGGAATGTCCTCTTTAAACGCCATCCGATTATTGATATATTGGTTTTGTTTTAAATCGGAGAGGTAATAACTTTCTAAATTGGGTAATTGGGTAATAGGTTGAGTTTGGGATAAGGTTCTCATTTCACTACCAATGGCTAATACATCGACATCTAATTTTTCAGCTTCTTTTGCCCATTTTTTGATAAAAGAGGTGTACCAAAAGAACCAACTTTCAATCAAACTATCTTGCGGCATCGTCATGCCATGCCATAGAAATCGGTTTTCTTCAAAATAATGATCCATGGTTACTCTTGGAATCAAAACTACTTTTAAGCCCTTCGCCTTTGCTGCTTTTATTTCTTCCAATACCGCTTTTTCACCGCCATCCCACCATAGATTATCCGTATTCCAAATCCCTTGACGAGCATATACTGTTATGGAAACCGCATTCATTCCAATGGTATCTACTTGCATCATCCAATCCGCTAAGTCTGGTTCATTGATTTGAATACCACCTAAAATAAAATCATCTGTAGCGAGTCTGGGGTAGGTCATGTCTGATGTACAAGAAACACCTAAAATAATTCCTATCAATAAAATATAACCGTAGTAAAAAATTCGTTTTGTAAATTGTGTTGTCATTAAACCTAATTTGTAAAGTCGAATTGATTCGACTCTATAACGATACAGTCGAGTCAATTCGACTTTACTGTTTTGCAAAAATAAATGAATAGTCGAGTCATTAACGACTTGATTAAGACGAGAGTTTAAATTTTGAATTTGAAATGCCCTAATAAGGTAGAATTTAATGCGATTATATGGTTAAAATTGAAATGACCAAATATGATTTTATAAATTATTTCACGAACAAATCAAATTTTATTTTCTAATTAAAACCACCTTTCATTTGATAAATGATAAGAATATCATAATATTTTTAAAACA
>CAYLSF010001074.1:0-3058 GCA_964385675.1 uncultured Saprospiraceae bacterium | reverse complement strand
TTATTACAATTAATAAATACTTCATAATTAGACAATGATTACTTGATAATATCAATACCGCTAGAAGTCCCAATCTTTGAAGCACCAGCTTCTACTAAAGCTAAAGCTTCAGCTTGTGTTCGAATACCTCCAGATGCTTTTATTTTTACTGTATTAGATATATTTTGCTTCATCAAACGAATCAATTCAGGTGTAGCATTTGTTCCATTATATCCTGTTGATGTTTTTACATAGTTTACATCAAGCTCACTACATATTTGGCAAAGTTTAATAATCTCTGTTTCTTCTAATAAAGTCGTTTCTAAAATAACCTTAATCACTTTACCTTTCAAATGAGTTGAGCGAGTGACAGCATCCAAGTCATTACGGACATAAGCCCAATTTTTATGCTTGACGGCTGTAATATTGACAACTACATCTACTTCATCTACCCCTTCATCTATGGCTCTTTTGACTTCTTCTACTTTTGCAGGTGTTGTAGAATATCCCATTGGAAACCCAATGACTGTTATTGTTTTTACAGGTGCATCTTGAAGCAAACGAACCGTATCTCTTACAAAATAAGGTGGCACACAAACACCATAAAATTGATGTGCTTTTGCCTCTTTACACAATCGCTCAATATCCTCGTATAACGTATTTGCACTTAAATGAGTATGCTCTATTCTTCTTGCTAGTTCCACTTATTTTTGGTTATCTAATAATTTAAGGTATTATAACTGATACTGAAATTACATTTAAATCATATATATAATTTAAAATGCAATATAATGTAATTCCTTAAAATAATAGGTTTATTTCCAATCTGTTTTTTAGATAAAAAAGGTAAATCGCCTTAAAAACTGCAATATACAGTATTTAAGACGATTTTTGTGATAAATTTTAATTATTGAAAACTAAGCAATTTCAAATTGCAATTTAGCCAATGCACTATAGATACCATCTATGCTATTGAGTTCACTATGTGTACCTTGTTCCACAATGCGTCCTTCATCCAAAACATAAATACAATCTACTTCTCTGATGGTAGCTAAACGATGTGCAATAATAATAGATGTCCTACCCTCCATCAAGGTATTCAAAGCATCTTGTACAACTTTTTCAGATTCTGCATCTAAAGCTGAAGTTGCCTCATCTAATAATAAGATAGCAGGGTCTTTCAAGATAGCCCGTGCTATAGCAATCCTTTGACGCTGCCCACCTGACAACTTCACTCCTCTTTCGCCGATAAGCGTTTCCAATCCATCAGGGAAATTTTCTATAAATTCTAGCGCATTTGCCTTTTGTGCAGCATCCAATACTTCTTTATCTGATGCATCTTCTCTACCATAAAGGATATTTTCTTTGATAGTGCCACCAAATAAAATTACCTCTTGTGGTACGAATGCCATATTGCTTCTAAAATCTCGAATCGGATGATCATAAATGCTTACGCCATCTACCGTAATATATCCTTTTGATACATTATAGTATCGGAGTAATAATTGAATTATCGTAGATTTTCCTGCACCACTCGAACCCACTAAAGCCACTTTTTTACCCGCTTCAATATTTAAATCAATGCCTTTTAAGACTTGTACATCTCTTCGAGTAGGATACTCAAAATGAACATTTTTAAAAGCAATATTCCCTTCGATTGGAATTGGAGTATAGTTGGGCTTTTGCTCTAAATCTACTTCTCCCTCCATTTCTAAAATCTCTCTTACACGCTCCGTAGCTCCGATTGCTCCTAATATTTCGGGTATAAAATTACCTAAACTTGCGATAGCCCCTCCCATAATGAAAGTGTAAGCCACAAAAGCAATTAGGTCGCCTGCTTGCAACGCACCGCTTTGTAATAACATAGCAGCTTGCCATATAATATAGAATAGGGCACCAAAAAAGATAAATACGATAAATACAGCAAATGACGCTCGTCCATAAGCAAACTTCATAGATATATCAACTACCTTGTTAATGGAAACACCATATCTATTCACTTCAAACATTTCATTGGTAAATGCTTTAACAACTTGAATAGATTGAAGAGATTCTGAAAGCATCGAATTGGATTCTGCTAATTGTTTTTGACGAAGACTTGATAACTTACGGATGTATCGACCAAAGAAAATTCCACTCACTACAATCACAGGAATAGTTAAGAGCATAACAACCGATAATTCTTGTGATGTAAAAAATAGTAGAAAAATTCCAACGATGATAATAATAATCTGTCTTAAAAACTCCGCTAAGGTAATAGAAAAGGTGCTATATAATTTTTCTACATCTGCTGTTAATCGACTAATCAAATCTCCCACCTTATTTTCTTCAAAAAAGGTAATAGGTGAACTAATCATTTTTTGATACAACCCTTTTCTAATATCTGCAATTCCTTTTTCACTCACGATAGCAAATAAAATTACCCTAAAGAAAGAAACAATCCCTTGAAACCCTAAAACCCCTATAAGTAGATAAACCATCTTATCTAAATCCCAATTAATTTCGCCTTCAAACATAGGGATATTTGGTTGTTTTCCTTGTGCTAAATCAATCATCCATCCAATAATCATTGGAAAAGCCATAAAGACCAAACTTGAAATCACAAGGAGGATAAAGCCCACAAAAAAGGAGAAGTAATAAGGACGGATATATTTAAATATTTTGAGGGCTTGCTGAAAACTTTCCCTCGTCACCTTAGCTTTCGGTTTTTCTTCTGATGTATGTTGAGTTGCCATGAATTTTTTTTGAATGTTGCCTCAAAATGATGTATTGATTTTGAGTACAAAGATACAAAGCTACAATAATGCAAACAATCAAAAAACATTCAGTAGAATGGAATGTTCCAAAATTCATCTATTCCTAACCTAATTTGATAGAAATTACAGGATATAACCCCTTCTAAGACTTAAAAACAAAGATTTAACACTTAAAAATTATTAAGGAGAATTCCGTCTTGTGGTCAAAGACTTAGATAACTACTGATTTTAAGTGCTGAAATACAAAATTTTAGAGGGTGAAAACTATCAGTCATTTTTGGCTAATCGTACTCGTAGAACTGACTTTAATATTTTCTACTTAC
>CAYLSF010001073.1:0-3059 GCA_964385675.1 uncultured Saprospiraceae bacterium | reverse complement strand
ATCTAAGGAAGCGAACTTAAAGCGGGTTAGTTATTCTAAACCGCTGCAATTAGCACCGTCTTATAAGTCCAATTTACCCGCTATTTATCAGCCTAAATTGCCAGCATTACCGACGGTACAAATTCAAAATAAATTTAGCTTGCCTCGTCTAACGACGTTTGGAATGTTGGGCTTTATTGCCTTTTGGATTTTGGGAAGAGGCATGCCGTTTAGCTTTATCACCTTAGCACAAATTGGAAGCGTATTAGCCACCAATTTAATTATCTTATTTACGCATTATTTCGACTTACCAGAAGTTAAAAATAAGCGATTGGTTGGTCGTAAAACTAAACTATTACGTAAAGCTCGTAGTCGTCAAAAGCGATTGGTGGAACGGATGAAGGAGAAAAGCCGCCGCTTACCGAATAAGGAAAAGATGCTGATTAAAGGATTTGAGCAGCAGCAGCAACACCGCTTAATCGAAGAGAAAAAGAATATCGAAGATGTGGTAAAGTCCTATCGAAAGTTTTTATCAGAGAAAGATAAACTGGCGAGGGAGTATGTGCAGCAAGAAATAGAAGCCGTACAGCAATTAGAAAAGGAATTGATTGGCGATACCCTAGCAAACTATCGAAATTTGTTACGATTGCCGACGAAAGAACAAATCGAATGGTTGGAGAAAGATAAGGTTAAGCAATTAGCGATTTTGGATGAAAACTATAAGAATCAAGTCAAAATGGCTAAGGCTAAAGTTGCAAATTATAAAAATGATTTAGAAGATCAGATTTCAAAAACTAAAAAGGCTCAAATCAAAGATTTACAAGCTCAAATTGCTACGATGCTGACGGATAAAAACCGAGAGCATACCCGCATTCTAAAAATGTTGCGATATGAGTTTTTAAATAAATTGAGAAACTTTAAAATTGAACATCAAAAGCAAATAATTTTTGGTAACAGAGGGGATGTTTCCATGATTATCAAAAGTTTACACAGTAATGGCATTGATGATGCGGGCGATTTTATTGCCATTGATCAATATGGTCGCTTACAGAAATTTACGGATAGACGATTCCGTATTATACCACATATCACTAGAGAAAGAGCAGAAGCCCTCAATAATTGGCGGTTGAAGTTGATAGAAAAATTGGGTGGCGAGCCTAAAAGCATTCCGCAAGATGCAAAAAAGAAATTGGATAAAAAATATTCCACCGATGCCCTACGAGCTCAATTGGTAAAGGTGAAAGAAAATATGCTAAATAGAAAATCTAGCTTATCCGATAGATCAGATTTATTGGTTAAACTGATGGAAGCAGAAGAGCAATTGGACTTAACCTACGAAATGAAAAAGGATAAAATCGTTGCGGATATCAATGAGAAAATCGAGGTTTTAAAATCTGCGGCTCAAGTTATCAATGACAAGAAAGCAGACATCAAGGAGAAATTTGATAAATTACATGAAGCCCTCTTAGCTGAGACAAAACAAGAATTACAGCAAATCAATACCAATATTGAAGCGGTAAATACCAAAACACAACAAGACAATCAGCAGTTATTGGATAAAACCATCCAAAAAATCAATAACAGCTCAACAGGCAAAGAGGTCAAAGAATACCTTGCTGTTAATACAGAAGTGGATTTATTAAAACAAATCGAAAAGGACTTCGCTACTGCTAAACAAGAAATGGAAAGCTATGATCAAGTGAATTTTGAGCAGTATTTGAGGAAGGCTGCTTTTTTGAAGTAGGGGATGGGTTCATGGTTTTTTGAGGATTGTGTTGATATTTGCTTTATGGGAGTATTGGTTTTTATTATCTTTGATAATGGTGTATTTGACTATTAATTGTAGTTGAATGTGTGTACATACTGATGTTGGCAGACAATAATAAAATAAATAAAGCATGATAAAATAATCAATGTGAAGAAAAAAGTTATTATAAATACTTATTTAGCAACATTAAGTATTGCACTTACAATTCATTTTGTGATAAACTCATCTGAAGTAAAACATGCTTCGTTTGTGGTATATACTCAAATAGCGAAGCCAAATAAACCAGAACGACCTAAGAAAATATACAAATTAAAAGTTGGAGAAGTATCAGAAGAAATAAATCCAAGACATGAAGCGTACGATTATAAATATCTTTTTCCAAGAAATGATAGTTTAGTATTATTGATAACAGAATACCTACAAGAAGGTGATATGTTTAAGGTTCAATATTGGGATAAAGCGGTACTTAGAAATTATGAGATGAACCTTTTAGACCCTAATTTACCATCTTATTCTTTTTATGAATACACAGAAAACGGGAAAAAGAAGGTAAAACGTTGCAGCTTTAGACTAAAACGATTAAAATAAATAAACTATGTTTTACAAAAAGAAAGAAGGATATTTATATGATAGTGGATTAGAAGCTTTAGTAATGTTCATCGTACTTTGCTTGGTTACAGGTTATGTTTTGGATTGGTTTGGAAATATCTTTACTAATTTTTGGCTGAAACAAGGAAATGGGATTATTATGATTTTATTAATTATCGGTATTGGAGTTTTTATTTATGCAGGAATGAATAATATTCCCAAAGGTTATAAAGGCCTTGTAATTTACATGGGAAAACGTACAAACCAAGTAGTCGATGAGGGTTGGAATTGGCGATTACCATTAATCTATGAAATTGAAGAAGTAGATTGTACAGAAAAAGATATTCACGACCAATTTATTAAAGTAACTCTAAATAATCATATTCCTGTTGATATTAAGGTAACGTTAGCTTATCGAATTACTAGTCCTTATAAATACTTTGATAATTATGATAAATCAAAAGGTAACTTTGATAAAAAAGTAATAGCAGAAGTGACAAGTGCTATTAGGGAACATTTAGCTAAAGGTAAAGTAAGTGAAGTTGATATTATATACATCAGAAATGCTCAATTTAATGGAAAGCAAATTGATTTAATAAATAAATATTATTTAGATAGAAGAGGACTTGAACTAACTACTATAAAAATAGATTATATCGGATTAGAGCCAAGAATGCAAGGTTTCTACAGTTTTCTTAGACAAGCTGATTTACTTCACCAAAGA
>CAYLSF010001072.1:239-3061 GCA_964385675.1 uncultured Saprospiraceae bacterium | reverse complement strand
ATTCAAAATTCAAAATTCAAAATTACTATATTGCTAGATTTAAATAATAAGTCCATTTTAATTACAGGAGGTACGGGATCTTTAGGAAAAGCCCTGACTAGACGTATTTTTAACGAATTCCCTAACGTTAGACGTTTAGTTATATTCTCTCGTGATGAGCAGAAGCAGTTTCAAATGGCTCAAGAATATCCTCATTCCAAATATAAAGCAATACGATATTTTATTGGTGATGTACGGGATAGAGAACGTTTAATCAGAGCCATGTCTGATGTGGATTATGTAATACATGCGGCTGCTATGAAACATGTTCATTTAGCGGAATATAATCCTTCGGAGTGTATTAAGACAAATGTGGGTGGTGCTGAAAATGTAATTCATGCTTGTTTACAAACAAATGTACAACGAGTTGTAGCCCTATCTACGGATAAAGCTTGTGCTCCAATTAATTTATATGGAGCTACAAAACTCACTTCTGATAAATTATTTATTGCAGCAAATAATATAAAAGGTAAGAGTTCTATTCGATTTTCTGTAGTACGATATGGAAATGTAATGGGATCAAATGGTTCTGTTATTCCATTTTTTATCAAAAAACGGAAAGAAGGTTTTTTACCTATAACCGATACAAATATGACTCGCTTTAACATCAGCTTAGATGCTGGAGTTGATATGATTTTTCATGCTTTAGATACAGCATGGGGAGGAGAGTTATTTGTACCGAAAATACCTTCGTATAAAATTACGGATGTCGCAAAAGCAATTGCTCCTAATATTGAACATAAAGAAGTAGGAATTAGACCAGGAGAAAAAATTCACGAAGAAATGATTACATCTTCTGATTCTTATAATACCTATGATTTAGGTAAGTATTACACTATTTTGCCTACTGTTCCTAATTGGAATTTAGAGGAGTTTATCGCACATTTCAATGCTACTATTGTACCCAAAGGATTTAGTTATAATTCTGGTGAAAACACAGAATGGGAAAGCGTTGAAAGTCTTAGACAATTAATAGTCGAACACGTTGACGAGTCATTTACTATAGAAAACTATTAGATGAAGAAGCGAATTATCCCTTATGGTCGTCAGCATGTGACACCTGAAGATATTCAGGCTGTAAATGAAGTTCTAGTTCATGACTATCTTACTACAGGTCCGAAAGTTAAAGAATTTGAAGATAAATTTGCAGCATACATAGGATGTAAATACGCAGTAGCAGTAGCTAATGGTACTGCAGCTTTACACTTATGTACTTTAGCTTTAGGGGTTAATGAACAGAGTAGAGTTATTACAACTCCAATAACTTTTTCAGCATCAGCCAATTGTGTAAGATATTGTGGAGGACAAGTTGAGTTTTGTGATATTGATGCTGAGACCATTTTATTAGACATTGAAAAAGTAAGAGCTAAATTGAAATCAGTTCCAAAGGGAACATATCAAGGTATCATTCCGGTTGATTTCGCTGGTTATCCTATTAATTTAGAGGCGTTTAGAAAATTAGCAGATGAGTATGATTTGTGGATAATTGAAGATGCTTGTCATGCCCCTGGAGGATGGTTTACGGATAGTAAAGGGCAAAAGCAGAATTGTGGAAATGGTCAATTTGCAGACTTAGCTATTTTTTCTTTTCATCCCGTTAAGCATATTGCTTGCGGAGAAGGAGGAATGGTGACGACTAATGATAAGGCACTTTATCAAAAACTATTACAGCTTCGTTCTCATGGAATGATCTATCAAGGAAATCCTAACTTAATTGAAAACCATGGTAGATGGTATATGGAGTTGCAAGACTTAGGGTATAATTATAGAATTCCAGATATTTTGTGTGCTTTGGGGATTTCTCAATTGAGTAGAGCGGATGAAGGTCTAACACGCCGCAAAGAGATAGCTAAAAAATATGATCAAGCATTTGAAAACACTCTAGTGCAAACGCATATTCCTTCTAGTGGAGTAGGCCATGCCTATCATTTATACGTGATTGAAGTAGAAAATAGAAAGAAATTATATAATACTTTACGCAAAGAAGGAATTTATGCACAAGTACATTATGTTCCTGTGCATCTAATGCCTTATTACAAACAATTTGGGGCAAAAAAAGGAGATTTTCCAATTGCAGAAGCTTATTATGATAGATGCTTGAGTTTGCCTATGTACCCAAAATTAACGGATAAGGAACAAGATTTTGTAATAGAGATGATTTTGAAACATCAATAAATACAAAAATCGAAAGTATAATTATATAAAATAAATTTTGCTTAGCATTCTAAGTTATGAAGCTATGAAATTTAAATGAAAATATTAGTAACAGGAGCAGCAGGGTTTATTGGTTATCATTTGTCGTTAAGGCTGTTAGAAAAAGAAAATACTGTTATTGGACTAGACTCTATTAATGATTATTATGATGTGAATGTTAAATATGCTAGATTGGCAAATAAAGGAATTGAAAAAGATAAAATTAAGTACAATAGATTAGTAAAAAGTTCAAAATTTGATTGTCAGTTTCAGTTTATAAAGCTTAATTTAGAAGATAACGCAAACATATTAAAGTTATTCAAAAAGCAACAATTTGATATAGTCTGTAATTTTGCGGCTCAAGTGGGAGTACGATATAGTTTAAATCATCCTCATGATTATATTCAAAGTAATATTGTTGGATTTATGAATATACTAGAAGGGTGTCGTCATAATAAGATTAAGCATTTAATATATGCTAGTAGTTCAAGTGTGTATGGTCTTAATAGTAAAATGCCATTATCTACTAAAGACAGCGTAGATCGTCCTATAAGTATATATGCGGCAAGTAAAAAGAGTAATGAATTAAT
>CAYLSF010001072.1:0-222 GCA_964385675.1 uncultured Saprospiraceae bacterium | reverse complement strand
TGGCACATACTTATAGTGATCTATTTAGACGCCCTACTACTGGGCTTCGTTTTTTTACTGTTTATGGTCCTTGGGGAAGACCTGATATGGCTTATTTCTTGTTCACAAATGCTATTTTAAAAGAAGAATCTATTAATGTATTTAATTATGGACAAATGGTTCGTGATTTTACTTATATAGATGATATCATAGAAGTAATAATTAGATTGATATATAAGACTG
>CAYLSF010001071.1:0-3061 GCA_964385675.1 uncultured Saprospiraceae bacterium | reverse complement strand
TAATCTTGTCACAAATCCCTTGGATTTTTTATCAAAAAAAACATAGAATTGTAAAAAGCGTAATTGTATATCAGATAAGCAGTTTGTGTTTAAAATATATGGTGAATAGATTAATTTGTTTGGTTGTTGTACGTTTGTATCGGTATTTAGTTTAGAGAAAAACGAGAAAGGTCAACTCTCGAATTAAAGTTGACCTTCTGACGTCGAGCTTTTTTTTCTGATTGTAATTTTTTGTTTTTCAGTCGTTTATCTTTAATACCTTTGGGTATAGAAGATGCAATTCGTTCTTTTTTAGGTACTAAAGCTGCTGTAATCAACTGTTCAAACTTTTGAACAACTAAGTTCTTATTTTTTAATTGAGACCGAGTTGCTTGACAAACTAGGTGAAGATTTCCATCTTTTGAAATTCGATTTTTTAAGGCTTTTCTTAAAAGTCGCTTTTCATTTTTATCTAATACTATTGAAGTATTGATATTAAAGATGAGTTCTACTTTAGTTGCTACTTTATTGACATGTTGACCACCTTTACCTGAACTTCTTGATGTTTTAAACATCAATTCTTTACTAAAATTTTTTGTGTTCATGATGATCTAATTTCAATGATTAATAAAACTAACAAACACAGATGCAATCATTAGCGTTCCATCTACATTGATATTAATACCTTTTTAACGATTTAATATTGATGACAATCGACAATCGGATAAAAATAATATGTATAAGTTTTGTTTCATTTACTTACAAGTATTTTCTTGATTAAATCAATCGAATATCGTTCATCGAAAGTTGATTGTCGGAATTACTAACGATTTAGCCAAGCGATAAATTTTGAAACTTGTTCATTTGCGGCTAATTTTTCTAACGTATTGAAGTGCCGCCCCATTTCTTTTTCAGGAATTAACTTGTGAATAGTCTTATGACAATCGGAGCATAGATTGACGGTTTTATGAAGTTGAGCTTTTTCAAAATGCTTTTTAAACCATTGATTTTTATGAACGGTTCGAGGTATGAGGTGATGACGGGTTGTGTAGGAAACTTTTCTTTTGCAAAGTTCGCGAGTTTTAAGATTCATTGTCCAAAAATTTGAGTATGGAAAAATATATCAACTTATGGAATTCTTATGAAGTTCCGTTTGGAGGTAAAAGATGAATTTTATCGTAAAGCAAAATGAGAATTTTGCCCACCTGTTACTCGTCGTCTATACATAATCTGTAACTGATGTCCAATGCTATCTTCCCAGTCTAATCTTAGTTTGATGGTATTTACATGAGAAATTCCTGTTAGTTCTGTGGCTGTTCCTGTAAAAAAAGCACTATCTGCATCTAATAACTTCTTAGGTTGGATATTCATTTCTTTTACTTTAACACCAATTTCTTCTGCCAACTGAAACACAACTAAACGAGTAATACCTGGATAAATACAATCCATTTTGGGGGTATATAAAATACCACTTTTTTCTATAAAAATATTAGTGACAGCTCCTTGTGCTATATTACCTCTGCCATCCAATAAAATTGCTTCGTCAAACCCCTTATTTTTAGCTTCTGCGGTGGCTAGATAAGAATTAGTATAGTGACCGACTACTTTAGCATTTAAAGGACCAGAACGGGGATGTGTCTTTTGGTAAGAAGAAATCATTGTTTTGAGCGGCTTATCGGAATAATAGAGTTTCCAATTCCAAGCAGCTATGGTCAGATTAGATTTATTAGTAGGTTGTACGTGCATATCTATATCGCTATAGACTAAAGGGCGAATATAGGCTTGTGTTAATTGGTTTTGTTTGAGTAATTCATAACAAATATCCAATAGTTGTTCTATCGAAAGGTCAAGGGTTAAGTGCATTTTTTTAGAGGCTTCGACCAATTTAGCTAAATGTTCTTTGCCTTTGAAAATAATAGTTCCTTGATTGGTGTCATATGCTCTCATACTGGCAAATACACCAATTCCATAATGTAAGGTTTGGTTAAAAAAACTTACTTTTGCATCACGAGCTTTTATAAACTTTCCGTTGGAAAAAACTATTGTATTTTCATTATAAAGCATAAATTAACGATTTGATTCATAAAAGTAACCTTTTGACTAAAAGGATTTAACAGCAGTTTCTTATTTGAATTTTTCTAACCGCTAAGAACGCAAAGTTTGTACGTAAGGGACGCCAAATAATATTAAAAACCCTGCGTTTTTTGCGTAATTTCTTTGCGAACTCTGCGGTTAAATGCGCTTTTCGGTCAAATAAGAAATTGCTGAGGATTTAAAATACATTTAGGCTAAGGAGTTGTTTATAAACTAAATGTGTTGGTAAACCCATAATAGTAAAATACGAACCTTCAATTTTTTTAATCTTTGTTAGTCCTATCCATTCTTGAATAGCATAACTTCCTGCCTTATCATAAGGCTTATAATTGGTAATGTAATAATCAATTTCAGCATCCGTCAATTCATCAAAGTAAACATGAGCTATATCTGAAAAAACAAAGTTTTGGGATTTTGTCATGATACAAACTCCTGTAATTACCTGATGTTTTTTCCCCGAAAGCTTACGAATCATTTGAAATGCGTGATCATAATTTTGGGGTTTGCCAAATATAATATCTCCTAGTGCTACTATTGTATCTGCTGTGATGAGTACTTCATTACCAGTAATCAAGCTTTTAGAGCCTTTAGCCTTTTTCTCTGCTAGAAAAGCAGCAATATCTTCAGTTTTTAAAGATGAAGGGTAAGACTCCTCAATATCCATAGTCTTGACTTCAAACTCAAATCCCATTTCTCTTAGCAATTGACTTCTACGAGGTGATTTAGAGGCTAATATGATAGGTCTATTAAATTTCATAATACAAAGATGAAGCATGAAACTCCAAATTCCAAAAAATTACTTTATGCTATAACCTTTGAAATTATTTTTGACTTATATATTGACTTTTCCTTGAAATACTTTAATCATTTTGATACTTTAACAACTTCATAAAGGTTAATCCTTTGGTGAGTTGAATACTGAAAATAACAGCTCTTATTGGTTTAATACTACGGATTATTATGTTTATTTACTATAAATTAAGATTTC
>CAYLSF010001070.1:0-3062 GCA_964385675.1 uncultured Saprospiraceae bacterium | reverse complement strand
ATCCAAATTAAATCTAAAAAAACGAAAAATTGAGGAATAAACCTACTTTTAATTAATTAAAGTTCTTAATTTTTTGAGAAGTTATTTTAAAATGATAAATTTGTTATATAAAAGTTAAGTCTTAAACTATAATTTTAATAGAGGTATTAAAAGTAAATAGCATACAAATTAATTTGTATGCTATTTTTTTGCTGTTGTTGTATTTTGGTTATAGTTACTTTAATTGCCAAAGCGAATTGACAAAATAGTTTTGCTTATCAAAGAAATTTCGTTTAACGCAGAATCCAGCAGTTTGAGCTAAATTATCCACTTCCAGTAAATCATATTTTTTAGAAATTTCTACATGAATCGCTTCCCATGCTTTAAATTTAACTTGATAACCCAAGCATTTTAAATCAATGGTTTGTGCTATTTTACTAATGATATAACTTTTAGCTTCTCCTGTGATCGGATTGTAGGTTTCCCAATGTTGAAAAGCATCCCGATTGAAATTTCCTTCAAATGTATGATTAATTCTATCCAATAAGTTTAAGTTAAAGTCGCTAGTAATACCAGCAGGATCATTGTAGGCATCTAAAATAGTCTGTGGAGCTTTTTTAAGATCGATGCCTATAAAAACTTGATCCTGAGGATTTAAATTTTGAGCTAGACGACTAAAAAAAGCCTGTGCTTGTTTTATTGAAAAATTACCAATATTTGCCCCTAAAAATAAGACTATCTTAGGGCGTTGAAATTGCTTAAAACTAGATAGTACCTCAAAATAATCACCTTGTTGCCCTTCCACATTTAGGCGAGGCATATTTATATTTAAGTCACTCTCTAACAGACTTAAAGCATTTTGAGAAATATCAATTGGAACATAACGAAAGTCTAAACTATCCTCTAAAAATTGTTGTAATAATAGCTTTGTTTTATAGCCATCTCCTGCTCCCAATTCAATCAAATCAAAAGATTGACTGCCCCAAAGTCCAGATAATTGCTTTTTATAGGTATCTAGAATTTCATATTCACTATTGGTCAAATAGTACTCAGGCATATTCATGATGTCTTGAAAGAGTTTATCCCCTTTTTCATCATAAAAATACTTTGAGGATAGCCTTTTAGGCGTTTGGGAAAATCCTTCGATGATATCTTGAGCAAATTGTTGGTCAAAATCTATGGATGTAGTTATCGTATTCATTTTCATGGTAAAATATTTTGATAGTATGAGTTTGGGTATTACTTCGCCAACCGCAATCCAGTAAATTGCCAGCGTTTATCGGCATGGAAAAAATTACGATAAGTCATGCGTATATGTGATAAAGGCGTAGCACAAGAGCCACCTCTTAACACCATTTGATTGACCATAAACTTTCCATTGTATTCTCCTAAAGCTCCCTTAAATCTAGGGTAATTGGGATAAGGGGCATAAGCACTAGATGTCCATTCCCAAGTATGTCCAAGCATTTGTTTATCTACTGCGGATTTACGAACAGCAGGATGGAAGTTCTGAGTTTCTAAGAAATTACCGTCATCAGGAATAGCCTCATAAAACTGCGTACAAGCTACTTCCCACTCAAATTCTGTCGGCAAACGATACCCTTTCCAACGGGCAAACGCATCCGCTTCATAATAACTAATATGGGTAACAGGTAAATCTGGATTTACTTTTTGTAAGCCATTTAAGGTATAATGATACCATTCTCCATCTTTTGGATACCAATACAATGGTGCTTTTATTTCCAACTGCCTAGCCCACTCAATGCCCTCCATTAGCCAAAACTCATAGTTCTCATATCCCCCTGCTGCCATAAATTCCATATACTCCCCATTCGTAATTAATCTATCGAGTATATTAAATTCATGTAAAAAGACTTTATGTGCGGACTGTTCATTATCCCAACAAAACCCTTGCCCTTCATAACCAATATCATACAATCCTTCTTCTATTCGGATAAAGTTCAAGTCGATAATACCAATAGCTTCTTCTGCCTGTGGTTGAGAACTATAAATGGGATAAAGCGGATTTGTACCCAATATGTATTTAATATCAGTGACTAACAATTCCTGATGCTGTTGCTCATGATGTAAACCAACAATGATAAAATGATGCAACTCTTCAGGGAAAGGTTTACCTTGATAGCTTTCAATTAGTGCTACCATTTGCTCATCTATGTGCTTTCTGTAAGCGATTACTTTCTCAAGCGTCGGACGAGTCATATTCCCTCGGTTACTTCTCAAAATTCGAGGGCCTTGTCCTTCATAATAACTATTGAAAAAATAATTCAGACGCTCATCAAATAATGTATAATCAGAAACATAATTAGCAATGATGAAATTTTCAAAAAACCAGGTAATATGGCCTAAATGCCATTTTGGAGGACTAACATCTGCAATGGGTTGAGGTACATAATCTTCTCGACTTAATGGTTTACAGATATCCAAAGACGTTTGCCTTACCGCTTTATAGCGTTGTACCAAATTTGTAATATTGGCTAAGGTAAAATGTAATGTCATGTGTAATGTAACGAAGAACAGAGAAATAAGCATAAGAACTATTTTATTTTCTACACTCGTTTCTCTGCTCTCAATAATTTTATATAAAAACAAGCAGTAGTTTGAATTACTGCCAACTGCCTACCGTTATTGCGTAACTTTAACGCCTTTCCAAAAAGCTACTTTATTCTTAATCGCTTTAGCAGCATCTTTTGGTGTAGGATAGTACCATGCAGCATCCTTATTAACTTTTCCATCTACTTTGATGGAATAATAAGAGGCTTCTCCTTTCCAAAAACAAGTTGTGTGTGTGCTACTTGCATCAAAAAATTCTTTATTGATACTATCTTCTGGAAAATAGTGATTACCCTCAATTACCGTTGTATTGTCACTTTCAGCAATGACTTGACCATTCCAAATCGCTTTCATATCTATAAATATTAATGTTTTTAAAAAATAGTTTTTTGCTAAAAATACAACACACTAAGACATAAGAAGTTGATTATGAAATATATCATAGTGTCGGTAATTATACAGAATTAAATAGTAGTATGTTTACTATTTCCTTGAATGTGGACTAATTCTCT
>CAYLSF010001069.1:0-3063 GCA_964385675.1 uncultured Saprospiraceae bacterium | reverse complement strand
AAAAATTAAAAAATTATTATTCTGTTATAAACCGTTCAACTGTAATCTTCGCACGATGACTACTCACCACCGCCTTCAAAATCATCAAATCGTAATCAATCAACTCCTTTTCCAATCGTAGTAATTCTTCAAATTTTCGACCATCTACGCTATAAGCACCTGTCAAAATATCAATTGCTGCTCGTGTCGTTTCGATTTGTTGTCCATACAACTTCATGCGAAGTTGAGCCGTTTCGTAATCGACATAAGCCTTTTCGATAATTGCCATAAATTGGTCAGTCGTATTTTCCTTTTGCAATTCAATCGCTTGAATTTTCAACAATTCCTCTTGTTTCTTTGCTTCGTATTGGCTTTTGTACAATGGAATTTTGACCATGCCTCGCAATTGAACAATATCTCGACCATTGCCCGTAGGCGTTGCATCATTGCGACCAATTACCGTGATGTAATCCAAGCCGACACCAAAAGTCGGTTGGTCTTTTAAGGCATTGACATCAATTGCTCGTTTGGAAATCTCCTGTTGCAGTTCATACATTTTCATCATCGGATGATTAGCTTGAATGACTGAGAGCAAACTATCTTTTTGATACATCAATACTGAAAACTCTAAACTATCTGTTATCGTAATCGCTGCATTTTCCTCTTTATTCAATACCCGTTTCAAGTCTGCCAAAGGCTTTTCTCGTTGCTTTTCTAAAATCAATAGTTCATTTTCAAGCAACTGAATTTTTAATTGTACTTGCAGCACATCAGCAGGATTTGCCTTTCCTGTTTCAACTTTTATCAATACCAATGCTTCCAATGATTGTAGAAATCGAATGTTTCGTTGAATGATTTCACGGCTTTTATCCAATTCATATACTTGTAACCAAGCCATTTTTACTTGATACGCCAAGTCCAATTTTCGAGCATTGACTTGTTCCAAAATCGGTTGAGCCTTTGCGTCAGCTAAAGCCTTTTTAGCATCGACCATTCCTTTTTTGGGAAACATTTGTGTTGCACTCAATCGAGTTACTTGAGCACCTAATCGAGTTTCGACAGGCAACGGAAATACGCCAAGACCTGCTTCAGGGTCGGGTCGAGGTGCAATTTGTGGTGCGAGTTGAAGTTTACTTTCGTATTGCTTTTCAAGAATTTGCAATTCGAGATTATTGGTGTATGCCTCTTGAATAAGACTATCCAAAGATTGTGCATACACCTTTCCCAAACTTCCAATGATGAATAAGCCCGATATTATTATTTTGAGTAATTTCATTACTAAGTCGTTTCCTTTCAAAATTTAGTTTCTAAATCGTTTTACCCTAAAATCCCATTCTTTCCAAAGCGAAAACAAAACAGGCACGGTAAACATCGTAATCATCTGCAATAGCATCCCACCAAAAGACGGAATTGCCATTGGCAGCATAATATCAGCACCTCGACCCGTTGAAGTGAGTACAGGCAACAATGCTAAAATCGTGGTTGCCGTTGTCATCATCGCAGGACGAACACGACGCAAACCGCCTTCTACTACCGCATCTCGGATGCCTTGAATATCATTTGGTGTATTTCGTTTGAAACTATCTTTAAGAAAAGTTGCGACCAAAACGCCGTCATCCGTAGCAATACCGAACAAGGCTAAAAAGCCGACCCAAACCGCTACACTTAGATTGATAGTTTGAATTTGGAAGAGGTCACGTATATTTTGACCGAAGAAATCAAAGTTGAGAAACCAAGCCGTATCGTATAAACCTATCAAAATGAAACCACCTGAAAAGGCGATAAATACGCCTGAAAAAACCATTAACGAAATAGCAATGGATTTGAATTGGAAATACAAAATCAAAAAGATAATCGCTAAAGCAATCGGTACAACAAGGCTAAGGCGTTTACTCGCTCGGACTTGTTGCTCGTAATTCCCTGCAAATCGGTAATTGATACCATTCGGTACTTCTAAAGTGCCTTCATCGACTTTGCTTTGTAAATAGTTTTGAGCATTATTCACGACTTCTACTTCCGAATAACCATCTTCTCTATCAAATAACACATAGCCAATCAAAAAGCCATCTTCTGATTTAATCGCTTGAGGTCCTTGTTCGTATTTGATTTCTACCAAATCGCCTAATGGAATTTGCCCACCGCTTGAAGTCGGCAAGTAGATTTTTTTCAAAATACTTGGGTCGTTTCGTAGCTCACGAGGATAGCGAATACGAATATTGTAGCGTTCTCGACCTTCAACGGTCGTTGTCATATTCATACCTCCAATAGCCGCTTGAATGTGCTGTTGTACTTTTTCAATGGTCAATCCATGACGACTAATCGCTTGTCGGTCAATATCCAAAAGCATATAAGGCTTTCCGACAATTCTATCTGCGAAAACAGCAGCGTCTTTTACGCCCTCTATTTCTTTGAGGTGTTTTTCTAATTCTAAACCAAAGGCTTCGATTTTTGCTAAATCACTTCCACGGACTTTGATGCCCATAGGTGCTCGCATTCCCGTTTGTAGCATCACCAAACGAGTTTCTATCGGTTGCAATTTTGGTGCAGAAGTCACGCCTGGCACTTTGGTCGCTTTGACGATTTCATCCCAAATATCATTAGGACTATTGATGTGGTCACGCCATTGACGGAAATATTGACCGTTTCGGTCGGGTATTAGTTCGTTGTTTTTATCATGGACATATTCACCATTTTTGTCAGTTTTAAATCTAATGCGATGCCCGTTTTCATCGGTTTTATATTCAGATTTATACAAAATCACATTTTCATACATAGACATCGGTGCAGGGTCGAGAGCAGAATTAACACGTCCTGCTTTGCCAACTACGGTTTCTACTTCGGGAATGGCAGTCACCGCCATATCAAGTGTTCGCAAGTTTTTGATGTTTTCTTGCATACCCGAATGTGGCATTGAGGTTGGCATCAAAAGGAAAGAACCCTCGTCCAATGACGGCATAAATTCTTCTCCTGTATTTTTAAACACTTGATAACCTTGATATACAATTAATCCAACTACAAGTAAGAATAGCAATTTAAAACGCAATAAAAAGCGTAGGATTTTTTCATAAAAATGAATAATTACAT
>CAYLSF010001068.1:0-3065 GCA_964385675.1 uncultured Saprospiraceae bacterium | reverse complement strand
AGGAAGATTTAAATGGATAATTTCATAAATAAAAGTAGCTATATTAATTTCAACATCTGTAGGCTTGATATATACAATTTCCTCTTCGTCTTCTTTTTCAATTTCACTAAATCGTACAATGAACTGCTCTTTACTATCTATTGGCATTTCAAAATCCTCTAAACACCTATCACAATTCATTTGAACAAATCCTTCAAAATCAAAATTTAAAACAAAAAAGGCCGGTCTTTTATCAAACTTCAAATGAACCTTTATCTTACCATTTTGAACAATTGAATCTTCAAAAGATGCAAAAAAACCACTATCTATTTGATAATCAAACAAATGGATTCCATTTTTTAGTCCTGAAAAAGGCAATAAAAAGTTTTTAAGATATTTCATTTTCAACTTTTTGAGAAATGTCGGGCAAAGATACGGATTGTGTATCTAAATAAAAACAGTTCTTGAATTTTTTATTTAATTAAAATTACATTCCGCTTAATCACTAAATTATGGTCTATCTGTTTGAAATAAATCCAAATGCTTATCTTGAATTTTATCAATAAGACCACTTGCTGTTAATTGTTGAAAAGCTGCATTAAATTTTTGCATCAAAAATAGTCCTTTAGGATGCTTTTTGGAAATTCCAATATGTAGCGTAGAAGTACTTATTTCTTTTGGAAGCATCTCGTAATTATCTTCTTTAAGCGTAGTAGAACTTGCCAATGTGCCCAATCCTACAATTTGAGGTAACATCAATAAATCAACGGTACCCGCTTGTAATAATTCAAAACCATGTGTTGGAGAATTACAAGGATACAATCTTACCACTCTCTCGTTTGACAAACTCGTTAGTTTATTTTCTGTAAATCCCCTTACTACTGCTATTTTCAGTCCTTTCAGATTCTTATCTTTTTCAAATTTTATGTCTGAACCGTTTTTCTTAAACAAGACATTCAATACAGCATAAATAGGCTCTGAAAATAGAAACTGATCAGCATCTTCTGCTGTCTTTGTCATCGGAAAACTAGCCGTATATCGTCCTTTAGAAGTAGCTACCTTTGCTTTATCTAACTCTAGAAAATCAATACTGATTTGATCGCTAAATTCTTGAAAGGTTTGCTTAACCATATCCGTCAACATACCATCTTCGTATAATCCTGCAGCACTTAATGGGGTGAATGAGCGATTTGCAACTAACTGAATAGATTTATTCGCTTCTTCATCTGATATATCAGCGGGTATTGTAATTTCAGTACCTATTTTTAGAGTACCATCCGCATCAATCTGACTAGCATTAGCACTATATAAAAGAGAGGCTTTGTCAGGATTTCTATAAAATTTTCTGGCAATCCGCTCTAAGTTATCTCCCACTTTTACCACATAAGTTCTATCTCTAATCGTTACATTTGTTTTCGCAGTGGAAATCACTCTTCCATCTTTTGTCTTTAATATAATAGCATATTCTCCACTTTGACGAACCTCTAAATTTGGCTTATCTCCTACAGTAAAACCATTTCTCCGCCATTCATATACCAAATCATCTCTACTAGCCACAGCATGTAAAACACCTCTAAATGTATATTGCACTTGACTCCCTTCTTCAATTGATACATACACTTGTGGTAATTCTACATTTACATCAATTATCGCAGCATCGTTACACCCTTCCCCGTCTGATATTAATACTGTATAAGTACCACTTTCCGTTACTTTTAAAGAAGTTTCATTACCTCCAATAGGTGCTGTGCCTTTCAACCATTCAAATGATACTTTAGTAACATCCTCCACTAAAGCATTTAATGTTCCTCCTTCTTCTTCAAAGGTTATACTTTTACCTTCTTGAAGAGAGACTTTTATTTTATCACAAATTTTATCTTCCTTCAACCTAAATATAAATTGACCACCTTCGTGACCAGTATCTTGAATATACCCTAATTGTGGCATATTAGGCGAATTAGAGGCTACAGGAACTCGAATTTTACCATATAATTCATCTGCTGCCAATAATGGTTTATTATTTTTCTCTAAAAATTTTATTAGATATTTCGCAAAGGTAGAATGTTGTCCATCGCCATCAGCATCTGGGCTTACGCCTCCTGAAGACATCGCCTGACGAGACATCAATGTTTCCATCATTTCATAATAGCTATCTTCTCCCGTATTTTTAAGTCCTAAATTGGAAGATTTAAATGTTCGTCCCTGAAAACATCCATCAGATAACACTAATATATGCTTACAATTTGCTTTACCTAAAGCATTCTTAATATCTGAATTGGGTACAAGGGAAGAAACTTCTTCATTTTTAGCATCATACGGAATCCAATATCCTTCCTCTCCTATTATTTTACCGTGCCCTGAATAGAAAATCAAAAACTTATCCTCTTCCTCAACATTATCTGTTATTTTGTTAATATAATCTAAGATAGTAGTCCGAGTTGCTTTTTCATTGTACAACGTAAGTACTTCATCAAATTCATACTTATCTTCTAGTAAACGTTTAATTTCAGCAGCATCTTTTTGAGTTGTTTTCAGTGGTTGCCAAGTTTCATCAGCGTAATTATCAATAGCAATCAAAAGTCCATACGTCTTTCCAGTTACACTACTTTGTGCATCAATTGTTAAATTCATTAAGAAATTAAAGCATAAAATAAGTACAAGGTGTAAATGCAACTTTTTCATAAGTTAATGATTTAGAGTTTAGTAGCCTTTATAAATTGAGTTTTATACCAAAGGAGATTATCTATTACTTATCTACAATATAAAAAAAATTTAAGTGTTATGCTGAAATTAATTGGTAAATGGTAAGATAAAACCAAATTCAAAGTTAATTATTAAATATAACAATTTGTAGAATGGTTATACATATAACTTTTTTGCCATGTATAAAATTACACTTTTGGGGTATTGGATAGTTTAGATAAAAAAGAAGGTGTCTGCTTATGAGACACCTTCAGCTCAGTACTTATTGAACTTACCTAAACCAAATTATGAGTTCTTTAATATCTTGATATAGTGATTTATCTATTTATAGCTAATTATAATGTAATCAGTTAAATACTTATAATGTATTTTTTTATATTTAT
>CAYLSF010001067.1:0-3071 GCA_964385675.1 uncultured Saprospiraceae bacterium | reverse complement strand
AAAGAGCAGTATTTCAATGCAAATGTAGAAAAAGTATACAACTCAAATCCTAAAACTCAAATCCCTAATGAAATCGGGGAAATTCTCAAAAAAAAGTACAAGGATCAAGAACTATGGATTAGACAAAAGTTTAACTTAGAAAATTTTTCTTTGTAATAAAATATGATGCTATATTTTATTGCAAAGCTACAATAATACTAAATATATTACTACTAGTTTTTCGAGGAATGATTCAAATGAAAAATAATGTCAGTAGGAATACTATTAAAAGTAATAATAATTTTTTAGAAATACAAAAAATATGGGAAAACTTAAATATCCCAGATTCTATTAATATAGAAAATTTAGAACAACAAGTAGCTTTTTCTTCATTGAGTCTTTGTTTTCATGAAATTGAATCTACATTTAAACAGCTGAGTAAATACAAAGTTATTCAGCTTTCATCTTTAAGCTATGCTGATAAGCATTTACTTGAAAAATTGAACTTATCGTTAAATTATATTAGGTTAAATAAAAATAAACATATCACACCAGACAAAAATCTTGAAATTGAGGATAAGAAAACACTAAATTTAAAAGTTTCTACCTTACAAAATAGAGCGACTAGAGCAGCTCAAAGAGCACATTTTCAGGAATCTATAGTACAAGAAAAATGTATGTATGCAGTTTGCCCTACAACTGGAAGCATAGTAAAATCAAATCACTCTTTCTGCTTAGATGTAGCTGAAGAAATGCAAATAGGTTGCTATCGCTTTGTAGGTCAAGAAGTTTTTTATCTTATGACAGCTGAAGCCTGGTTTGGTAAGTATGCTCTGTATTTTCCTAAAACCGATACTATCATTTCTCTGTATAGTGATAATGATAATACTTATCCCAAACCAACCATAGAAACTATTAATACTTGGAAGTCTTATATTGTGTACTCATGGAGAAAAGTCCGAGCATATTTATTGAGTTCAAATAATTCAAAAATAGTTGCAGTTGTTAGATTTAATTCTAATATAGGACATCAGCTATGGAATGACCTGTCAGGGATACAAAAAATTTACGAAACTGGTTATTTAAATAATATAGATCGATTTATAGTTATAGGAAAACAGTATTATGGAAGTCTTCATGAAATTTTCCCAGAAATTCCTGAAGACAAAATTGAAAATATTACATTAGGAAACAATGAGAAAAAACTTAATGAACAAATTTTTAATAACAACTATTTTGCATTTAGATTAGGCGATGTAGTTATTAAAAAAAACCTAATTGAAAGAGTTCGTTGCGTTGCGATTAAAAAATGTTCTAAGTCCACTTTAGAAAAAATTGAAGAAGCTAAGCTTTGTTTTCCTTTATTGTATATTTTTATTCGTAGTCAAAATAGAACTTGGATCTCTCAAGTTGATGGAATAGCTAAGATTATAAAAAGCTTATTTTTAGATTTTCCACGATTAGGAGTTGTGTTTGATGGTTTTTCATATTCAGAACAATTTATTTTAAATGATAAGCATAAAGCTATTATTGATAAGGAAATAAATATTATAAAAAAAATCAGATTACAGTTGCCTAAAACTATTCCTATCTATGACATTGTTGGTTCAATAATGCATGAAAGTATTGCATATGCAAATGCTACTGATTTATATTTATCTCCTTGGGGGGCTGGACTTATTAAAATTGCTGGGATCGCAGAAAAGCCTGGTGTAATTCATACAAATAAAAAAGTTTTAAAAAAAGGTATTCCAGCAAGATGTTGGTGGTTAATTGGTCAAGGGAACAAAGCACAAATACCAGCTTTTATTGATGAATCTAGTGTTAGTGATGTCAAGCAAGAGATTCAAAAAACACATAGTGAAAAAAGAAATCAACTTGATGATTATGATTGTGACTGGAGAGTTATTTTAAAAGAACTTCAAAAACTAATTCTAAAGATAGACAGCAATAATTAAGCGCTCATAACCAGAAACTTCAAGTTATTTGAGTTAAAAAAAATACTTCATAGTATAAAAAACATGCCTACATATAAACAAAAAATCAAGATATTGACTCAAGGTTTAAGGAAGGAAGGAAATTTAGAGGCAACCATTAAAGCTTATCAAGAGTTTGAAGTTACTCAAGACTCAAGAGAAGAATTGTCAGAATATTTTTACTTAAATTTGGGAGAACTTATTATTCAATTAAGCATTAAGCAATGCAAGCTTGATAAGGTAATAACTTTTTTTCAAGAAGCTTACTCGAATAATACTGACAATACTTGGTCTCTTTATAACCTTGCAATGGCTGTAATGAAAAAGGGAAAAGTTGATAACGCTATCAGTTATCATCATCAAGTGATTAAAGTTAAGCCAGACTTTTGGCAATCTAATTTCCAACTTTCAAAGTTACTATTGCAAAAACATCAATGGGAGACAGGATTTAAGCTTTGTCTTGAAGCACTTCAATATAATCCTGGTTTCGTAAAAATTTATGGCTTATGCGAACAATATTTAGATTACTTTACTCAAAAACTAAATAAAGAGCAGCTGAAGTCTCAGCTTGAAGCTTTACAGAATGTTATTGAAAATCTAGAAGTACCTCAAGATAGACTTGTTCCCGCATACTTCCACACGGGAATCTTGCTGATGAAAGCTGGTCAGCTAGAGTCAGCGATCTCTTACACTCAAAATGCTGTTTACCATTCACTCTCAAAATCTAAACCTGAGTTTATTGCGAATAACTGGGATAAAGGAGATTTTAAGGAGCCAGATTTTTTAATAGTTGGAGTCAGAAAATGTGGGACAACAGCTTTTTATGACTATATGATCCAGCATCCCAATATTTTGAAAGCAGCTTCAAAAGAAACAAATGCTCTGCATCTTTTAAGTCATGAGATTCTTAACAAAGAAAAATTAGATTATTACTTTTCTCTTTTTCCACCTCGACAAACAAATAATGACTTTCTAACTGGAGAAGCTAGCATCAGTTATATTAAGAATATTAAGATATGTGAAATAATTCGAGATTATTTTACAAAAACTAAAATATTTATAATTTTAAGAGACCCAGTCAAAAGAGCTATCTCTGACTATAATATGCATGTAAAG